>JANQSQ010000040.1 GCA_028283985.1 Rhodothermales bacterium
CGCGCCCACAGCACCCAGGCGGAGAAGATGCCATAGAACAGTGTTTGCACCAGCGTCGAATGGAAAAAGCGAGCACCTTTTTCACCTTCGAAGCGGATACCGAGCGCTTCTTCCAGAGCCGAACGGACCCCCTTGAGCGATTCCGCATCGCCCGCTGACTCGACTCGTGCAAGTCCGTCACGGGCATAGGATGCAAGCAGCCAGGCCAAGTCCTTCGGCTCGGCGATTGCGGCGCGATGAGAAAGCGCACGCGACAGATACTCGCCCAGCCCTGCACCAATTTTCTGGGCGAAGGCGCGAGGCTTCTCCAGTTTTTGGTGAAAATCGTCTGCGTTCTTGGCCAGACAGAACGACTCGAGCACAGTTTCCCCGCCGTCAGGATTCGGACCGACGAGCGCGAATGAACGCAGGTTCGTCACCAGCACGAGACGATAGCGATCCCAGTAGCGTGTTACCTGATCGCGAACGGTCCCTGTTTGCGTGTCCTCGTCCGGGGGCTTCACCTCCACCACGCCACGTTCCGGAATCTGTCCCTTGCGCGGCTGGCCTTTCTGCACCTGCTTCGCCGTGTAGAGACCGACGTCGGGATGCCCGGACCCCTGGTCGGCCAATTCGCTTACGCAGAACACTTTCGGCTTGAGCGTGGCCCCGACGGCGTTCAGCAACGCCGCGAGTGCCGGGTAGTAAGACCGTTCTCCGGTTGCTCCGCCCGATGCGTGTATTCGCCCAAGTTCCTTAAAGTAGACCTCGACCGCCGCCGTCAGTTTTTTGTTCGCCCCGGCCATCAACTTCTAATGTCCTGCAATAACTGTAACAACTACACGGCGCAAGATACGATTATGGATACAAACTATGCCGCTGCACCGCCGATACAAGCTGTGTTCTCCTTGCGGTGAGGCGCCTCTTGAGAAACTTCATCTTTGATTTGCGTTGTAGCCAAGGCCTGTTTATTTCAAAAAATCGTAGCTTCCCAAGCGGAAACTTCCATTGAGGAGCAAGACTTATAGATAAACAAGATCCCGTTGTTGCCGGAAATAATGGCGAGTGGTCGAACGATGAAGCCCAGATACTCCTGCACACGATCTGTGGAGATATACCCATGAAATTCATCCGTAGCCTTGAAATAAGCGGCTTGTTGTCGTTTCCCCCAGATACGCCGCCCTTCGAACTGCATGATCTGAATGTTCTGATCGGACCGAACGGTTCTGGAAAAACGAACATCCTTGAGGCACTGGAACTTCTTCGCGCCACGCCGACAGATTTTGCTGCCGCGATCCGGGATGGTGGCGGAGCAACGGAATGGTTTTGGAAAGGAAGTCCCGTAAGCAAGGTGGCGAAAATCGAAATCGAGACCAGCGGTCATCCCACCAGTATGAGAAATCTGCACGAACGGCCGCTTCGCTATCGCCTTGAGTTTGGCTTGGCCAAAACACGAATTGAAGTGCTTGACGAGGCGATCGAGGAAGCGGAGCCTCAAACCGGACATGACAAACCTTATTTTTATTATCGTTTTGAGCAGGGACGCCCCGTCATCAATGTCAGAAATGAGGCTGCTCCTGGCCACAGGGGAAAATCAACGCGACACCTCCAGCGTCAGGATTTGCTTCCGGATCAATCCGTTCTTGCCCAGATCAGGGATATGGATCGGTATCCGGAGATTACTCGGCTGGGCCGACAGTTCGGACAAATTCAGATGCTGCGTGATTGGACCTTCGGGCGCTACACTGAAGTGCGGAATCCACAAAGAATCGATCTACCAGACGATCGACTTTTTGACAACTGCCATAATCTCGCTTTGGTATTGCACAAATTAGAACGCAATCAGAAGATATGGTCTGAATTCAACAAGATGCTGAAACGTTTTTTTCCTCGCGTGGAACGGATGTCCACAGGAATTTCCGGCGGTGGACTCCAAATCTATCTGCGTGAAATGAATTTCCCTTCTGAAGTCTCGGCGACACGCCTGTCGGACGGCACGATCCGGTTCGTGGCGTTACTTGCCACGCTGCTGATGCCTTCGCCGCCCCCGCTGATCTGTATCGACGAACCGGAGTTGGGCTTGCATCCGGATGCCGTATCTCTTATCGCCGATCTGATGATCGAGGCGTCCGAACGCACGCAACTCATTGTGGCAACCCATTCCGATGCGCTTGTCTCCGCCCTGTCGGCGAAACCAGAGGCCGTCATTGCCTGTGAACGGGTTGGCGCGGGGACAACGATGCGACGGCTTGATTCCGCCAAACTCGCTCATTGGCTGGAGGAATATGCGCTTGGCGACCTATGGCGGATGGGCGAGTTGGGGGCGAATCCATGAGCAGTATCGCGATCTATATGGAGGGGGGCGGAAAGAAGAGAGCAAATTCCAGGGCCATGCTACGCACAGGCATGGACGCGTTTCTGGCCGAAATCAAGAATGCCTACCGAGCGAAAGAATGGCATTGGAAACTGGTTGCTTGCGGCGGTCGCGACGAAGCATACAAAGGTTTCCGGAATGGAGATGCCGACATTGTAGTGCTTCTGGTGGATTCGGAAGAGCCAGTGGGCAAATCGACAAAGCCGACCGATCACTTGATAGCGCGGGACAAATGGAATCTCCACAACGCCAACGACGATCATATTCACCTCATGGTTCAGTCTATGGAAGCGTGGATTGTCGCCGATCCGGATGCGCTCGCCGCATATTACGGACAGGGTTTTCAGAAGAATGCTCTTCCTCGCCGTCAGAATCTTGAAAAAGTGAACAAGGATGATATTGGGGATTCTCTGGACCGAGCAACCCAAAAAACACAAAAAGGGAAATATCATAAAATCCAGCACGCCAGACATCTTCTTCAACGTATAAATCCGGCCATCGCACGCAAGCGTTGTCCTCATTGCAACCGGTTGTTCAGGACACTTCCTAAACTTATTCCCTGAGTGAATCGAAACCCTTATCGTATCCACTAAAGGGCCGGACTCGCCGGGTTCCAATAATCCGTTATTGCCCCTTTTGAGTAATTTTACTCCTTTTTGGAGTAGTTTTTACTCCATTTCGGAGTAGTTTTTACTCAGAACGGTGAATTGCAGGTGCGCTTAATCTCCCTGCATCCTTATGCAATTCGAGCTTGGCCCGGGAGAAAACGAAACCCGACCCCCGCTACGGCATTGCGCACGCTCCGAGGGGCGACGCCAGACCGGCCGAGCAGAAATTGGCCGCCGCGCGGGAGGCGATCCATTCCGTGACCAGATGGTGCGGGAGCAGTCCGTCGGCAGGTACGTACTCCAGCCCGTCAAGCACATCGCCGTAGGGGCCGAATCCGGATATGCGGTACGGGATCACTACGACATGGTCCCGGCGTTCCGCCATTTCCGCCACCGTGGCTCTGATGTGCCGTTCCGCCTCGGCTCTCGGTTCGTCCCAGTCTTCTCTGAGGGTCGCCACATGTACTTCCCCGTAGCCCGCGGACCGGAGCGCCTCCGCCGCATCCTGCATGGCGGCCAGCACCCGGTTATTATCGTCTTCGGAGCCCATGCCGTGCGCGATGAGCATTACCCCGGCATCTTCCGGACTGGATGCGTTCTCGTTTGCGCGGGCCAGCAGAATCCGGGAGGCTTCGCTGGAGCCCATCATTCCCTGGCGATCCAGCAGGATGCGGCTGTCCGTCTTAAGGGGCTTGAGATGGGCGCCGTCCATCAGGTGGTGTCCCATGATCGCCTGTTCCGGCGGATCAGTGCGCAGTCCGAACAGAAACTCGGTCTGATGCAGGAAGGCGTCGCCTGAAATAAACAGTCGCACTACCGCCACCGTACTTGCGCCGCGCTCGCGGAGCGAGTCCAGCGAGGCTTGCAGCGTTTCAGGATTCGCCATGCCGAACGCCAGGGATACAGGCAAGCGGTCACGAAGTCCGGCGATGGAAGCGTCCACCTGCTTGTTCCATTCCGCGCCGCCGCCGTGCGCCATGATCAGCACCCCGAGACTATCCCCGGTCGGCTCCGCCGCTTGCTCGTGAGAGAGAGGCGTTGTTTGTGTCCAGCCGCTAACCATCCAGAGTATGGCGATGGCAGCGCATACAGTCCGGGCGCGTTCCGATTTCCACATCATAAGACTATGGGCAGATTGCTTATTTAAATTGAGTCTAAATATAAATATATGACATGTACGGGTCTGCCCTGAAATGTGAATGTGTTGCGAAGACATGGAGGCGCATGAACATATACGCCAACTACTCTGCACGGCGCCGTTCATCTTTTCTCGATGGGCTTCGTTCCATCGGCGCCGCGCTCGTGGAGGAGATGCTTGGACAACCGCTTCGCTTCATCAAGGCTGTCCACGAAATATCCGGCGGGGACACGGCGAAAAACCTTGAGAGATCGCAGCGTCCTGGCCACGTCGCCAGACAGGCCCAACACAACGCAGGCGGTGTCGTCGTCGATGGCGTTTTGGACGAGTTCCTCGATCGCGAGCGCAGCGCTATCGTCTACGCCGGTGGTCCCGGAAAAATCGAGGATGATGATATCGTGATCCTCGATGTCCGCAGCAATCGCTCTGGTCAGTTCGTGTGCGGAAGCGATCGAGAAACTTCCCCTCAACCTGATGAGACCGACCGGTAGATTATAGGGATCGATATCTTCCGGAGACGGAAAAAAATCGAGGTCCAGAAGTGGCACCGAAACCACGCTTTCCAGTTCGCTCTGCGCCAAGTCTCTCGAGCGCACCACGCCCGCCACGATCAACCCGAGCGCCACGGCGGTAACCAGATCGACGAACACGGTAACAAGGAAGGTAAGAAGCATTACAAGAACGTACTCAAACCGGATCGTCCGCAGGCGGATGATGAAACGCCAATCAATAATATCCCAGCCGATTTTTATAAGAATGCCGGCCAGAACGGCAAGCGGAATCGGTTCGGCAATCCAGCCGAAGCCGAGCAGCAGGCCGAGCAGGAGGAGCGCGGCCAGGGCGCCTGCCAGCGGGCTGCGCCCCCCGGCCCGGATGTTGGTGACGGTGCCCATAGTGGCGCCCGCTCCCGGCAACGCGCCCAGAATACCGGCCGCCAGATTGCCGAGGCCTTGCCCGACGAGTTCACGGTTGGGGTTGTGGCGGGTGCGGGTTTGCGAATCCGCTACCAACGAGGTCAGCAGGCTGTCGATGGAACCGAGAAGCGCAAGGATCAGCGCCGGTTCCACGAAGCCCCCGATCAAGCCCCACTCCAGTTGCGGCATCTGGAATGCGGGCAGGCCCGCAGGAATCGCGCCGATGGTTCGCGCCTCGGTGAGCCAGAAAAGCGCGACGCAAGTGCCGAGTATCAAGGCGGCCAAGGGGGGAGGCAGGAAGCGTCGTATCCGGCGGGGCCAGAAGACGCAAGTAGCCAAGGCGGTCAACCCGACAGCAAGATCGTGCGGATTGGGTTTGGCGATGGCGTCCGGCCAGGCCGCAATCTGGACAAGCGGCCCTCCCGGAACCGGCTCGGCGCCGAGGATGGTCAGAACCTGCAGGACTATGATGATCGCACCGATCCCGGTCATGAAGCCGGAAATCACGGAGTAGGGAGTGTAACTCACAAAGCTGCCGATCCGGAGGAAACCCAGAGAGATCTGTAGCAGGCCGGCCAGCATGACTATGGTGAAGGCGATTGCCAGATCGTCCGCATACAGGGTGACAACCGCCGCCATAGCAACAGTCATCGGGCCGGTGGGGCCCGAGATCTGCGAAGGCGTGCCGCCGAACACGGCGGCAAAGAATCCCACTGCAACGGCGCCGTAGATTCCGGCAACCGGCCCCAACCCCGAGGCAACACCAAAGGCCAATGCCATCGGAAGCATCACAATCGCGGAGGTGACACTGCCGAATACGTCCCCTGTAAAAGTGGACCCAACCGACGCGAAAGAGAGATTTCCCTCTTTTTTTCCGAACAATTTCAAGCTGCCTCCTTTTTCGGTAACTTCCCATCCAAACCGTAATAAACTTCATCCGGCGTTCGGTTGTCAAGGCCTTGGTGCGGGCGTTCTTCGTCGAAGCAGCGCAGGTAATCGGCGACCTCATCCTGCTCCGCAATCATGACCGATAAGCGCCTCGCCGGAGCAGAAATCGTACTCATTGCCGCCGTGGCGGAGACGAACCGGGTCATCGGCAAGGAGAATCGGCTGCCCTGGCATCTTTCCGAAGACCTGAAGCGGTTCAAACGATTGACGTCGGGCCATCCCATGATTATGGGTCGGCGCACGTTCGAGTCGCTTGTAAACGAGTTCGGCGGACCGCTGCCCAACCGGCGTTTGCTGATCGTCACGTCCCAAGGCAAGCTCAAGGGATATCCCGACATCGAGACCTTCCCCGATCCCGAGGCTGCCCTGACCGCTGTGCAGGAAGCGCCGCGCGTCTTCATCGGCGGCGGCGCGACCATCTACGAGCACTTTCTCGAACGCGCGGATCGGTGGGAATTAACCATCGTGGAAGGGAATTATCAGGGAGACACTTTTTTTCCCCGATACGAACACCTGATCGGAACCCTGTTCAGGAAAACCGGGGAAGATCGCCACGACGGATTTCGTTTTTTGACCTGTGAACGGATGGACGCTGCGGATCGGTTTTAGAGAACTATCCCTGCCATAAGCGCCGCGTTTGCGGGCGCCGGCGCGCTTTTCTTTCATAATCAGGGTATATCGCAATGCATGGTTACCGGCGAACGCCTTCTTGTGCGCTCCGCGTGTTCTGCGCGCTCCTTCTTGTCCTGCTGACCGGCTCATGGGCAGCGCACTCCGGCATGGCGCAGGACGCCATACCGTTGTGGCCCGAGGGAGCGCCTGGGGCCGTGGGCGAGGAAGCGGAGGACACCCCGACGCTTACGATCTACCTTCCCGAAGCGCCCGCTGCGAGCGGGGCGGCGGTGGTCGTGTGTCCCGGCGGCGGGTACGCGCATCTCGCGATGGATCATGAAGGCAGGCAGGTTGCCGAATGGCTCAACGAGCGCGGCGTCGCGGCCTTTGTCCTGAAGTACCGCCTCGGGCCGCGCTACGGTCATCCGTCTCCGCTCATGGACGCGCAGCGGGCGATGCGGTACGTCCGGGCGAATGCTGACGGGCTTGGCGTCGATCCGTCACGCATAGGCATCTGGGGTTTCTCGGCGGGTGGGCACCTTGCGGCCACGACCTCCACGCATGTGGCGCCGGCCGTACCCGATGCGGCGGATCCCCTCGAACGCCATTCCTCCCGGCCGGACTTTTCGATCCTTGCGTATCCGGTTATTACCATGACGGATCCCTTCACGCACCAAGGGTCCCGTCTCCATCTG
This sequence comes from Rhodothermales bacterium, assembly GCA_028283985.1. Lineage (GTDB taxonomy): Bacteria > Bacteroidota > Rhodothermia > Rhodothermales > VXPQ01 > VXPQ01. The sequence continues at coordinate 7,269 of JANQSQ010000040.1, forward strand.
CTGGGAGAAGAGTACGATCCCGATCTGGCGGACCGACTTTCGAACGAGAAGCAGGTAACCGCCGATACGCCGCCGGCTTTTCTGTTCCATACGGATGACGACGGACCGGTCCCCGCGGACAACAGCGTGGCGTATTACCTTGCCCTGCGTGCAGCGGGCGTTCCTGGGGAATTGCACATCTACCGATCCGGTCCCCACGGAGTGGGTCTGGCGCCCGACGATCCGGTGCTTTCTACCTGGCCCGATCGTCTTGAGGACTGGATGCGGGTCCAAGGGTTACTGGGAGAGTGATTACTCGTCCGTCACGCAGCCGAGGCTGGCGGGCCGGACGCACTTGATGTACTTGTAGAGCGTGCCGCGCACGGCCTTGAACGCGGGCGCGGACCAGTTTTCTTTCCTGCGCGCCAGTTCGTCCTCGCCGACGTCCATGTCGATGATGCGCTGTTCGGCGTCGATGGTTACGATGTCCCCATCCTGTACGAAGGCGATGGGACCGCCTTCCTGGGCTTCGGGGCATACGTGCCCGATGATGAATCCGTGCGATCCCCCGCTGAAGCGTCCGTCGGTCATCAGCGCCACATCCTTGCCGAGGCCGGCACCCATGATCGCGGACGTGGGGGTGAGCATTTCCGGCATGCCGGGGCCGCCTTTGGGCCCTTCATACCGGATGATGACGATGTCGCCCTTTTGGATCCGGCCCGTCTTCAGCCCGTCCAGCATGTCTTCCTCGGCGTCGAATACCCGGGCCGGGCCCTTGAAATACGTGCCTTCCTTGCCGGTTATCTTGGCTACGGCTCCTTCCGGCGCCAGATTTCCGTAGAGAATCGTCAGATGTCCGGTTTTCTTCAGGGGTTTTTCGAGGGAATGCACGAGGTCCTGTCCCTCGGAGAGTCCCGGCAGAGGTTCGAGGTTCTCCGCCAGCGTTTTGCCGGTCACCGTCATGCAGGAGCCGTCAAGGTAGCCTTCTTCGAGCAGGTACTTCATGACGGCGGGCGTCCCCCCGATCTCGTGCAGGTCCGCCATCACGTACCGGCCGCTCGGTTTCAGGTCCGCGAGGTACGGCACGCGGTCGCTGACTCGCTGGAAATCGTCCATGGACAGGTCTACCTCAGAGGCGCGGGCCATCGCAATGAGATGCAGGACGGCATTCGTCGAGCCGCCCAGCGCCATCACGACCGCCATGGCGTTCTCGAAAGCCTGCCGTGTCATGATGTCGCGGGGTTTGAGATTCTGCTGGAGCAATTCGCCCACAGCCTCGCCCGCCCGGCGGCATTCGTCCATTTTCTGGTCGTATACGGCGGGCGTGGAGGAAGAATAGGGAAGCGACATGCCCAGCGCCTCAATGGCGCAGCCCATCGTATTCGCCGTGTACATGCCCCCGCACGCGCCCGCGCCGGGGCACGAATGCCGGACGATGGTTTTGCGTTCCTCGTCGGTGATGGCGCCGGCAAGATATTCGCCGTAGGACTGCGCGGCGGAGACGATGTCCCGCTTTTGCTCCTCTCCCCGCAGATACGTGCGCCCGGGCAGGATCGTGCCGCCGTAGACCACGACGCCCGGCCGGTTCAGCCGGCCCAGCGCCATGATGCAGCCGGGCATGTTTTTGTCGCAGCCCGGGATGGCCACGACCGCGTCGTACCACTGGGCCCGCACCACGGTCTCGATCGAATCGGCGATAAGGTCGCGGGACTGGAGCGAGAAGCTCATGCCATCGGTACCCATGCTGATGCCGTCGGATACCCCGATCGTGTTGAACCGCAACCCTACCAGACCGGATGCGGCGACCGCCTCGCGCACCTGCGCAGCCAGTTTGTCGAGATGCATGTTACAGGGGTTGCCCTCCCACCAGTTGGACACGATGCCGACCTGCGGCTTGTTCATGTCCTCTTCCGTAAGCCCGGCCGCGTACAGCATGGCCTGCGAGATTCCTCGCGTAAGAGGCTGGGTGATCAGGCGGCTGTACCGGTTCATTTCACGGGATGACGGGTCGGGCATTGGGGGTGCGGAGTTGTGGGACAGGGTATGGAGCGGGTTATTGAATGGAGCCGCAATCGTTTGCAGGACGGCTGGCGGGATATCCTCTAAGTTCTCCGGAACGCGGCGTTCCGGTAAACGGTTGACGACCGGGACGGATCCGATCGCCGCGCCGCCTGGGACGCCGGGCGCCGGTTCGGTCACGTGAACCCGGGGCACAGGCAGGGGATGGGAGGCGGTGCGCAGCCGCGGGAATAGCCCGGGCCGCTAATCCGTTTCGGCCGATCCTTCCAGCCTTTCGGCCAGCCAGGTCTTGATAAGCGATTGCCGCGTGATCCCCAGATGGTCGCTCGCCCTGATTCGTCGAAATGCTTCATGTAATTCGTAGTCGGTCGCTGTCCGACATGGCGTGTACGTTGTTTGGAACGCGGCTTTCCATTAGCGATGGCGACATATCCACACTAAAAAAACACTAATTAACCCCAAATAAGTATGGAATACACACAATGATTTGCACATAATTAGTTGTAAGTGCTATGCCAACCCTTGACGGAGTGGGGAAACGCTCCACAGGCGTATCGGCTGCTTTTACATAAGTAACAACCCCAAACGGAGTAAATATTATGCGTAGTTCAAGAATCGCAGCGGTGGCCCTTGTGGCATCGCTTTTTTTCATTCTCCCGGCACAACCGCCGGTCGATTAGGCCAGCGCTCAAGTATCGACCCAAGCTATCGAGGCTTGCGATGAGGGCGTTGGGTCTATGAACGAACGATCCGTGTAGTAACACCGGAGGCGGTTCCGGCGTAGATAATACGCCCCCGCCGCCACCGAGCGGATCGTGTTGCGGAAACAACAGGATACAAGCGGGTCCCTATTGCATCACATGCCTCGCAGCGGCCACGGGAATAGGTGTGCCTGCTGGCTTGGGCGCTGGAAGCGCCTATGGTCCCGTGATAGGAGCCCTTGTAGGCGCAGGTGTTTTTTCGCTTGCGTATTTTCGATGCAAAAGACGCTGCTAATCGCAACCTAAATCTTCGGAGCCATGAAAAAGACACTCCTTTTGATTATCGCGTTGTTCGTGGCGGCCCCTTCGGTTGCCACGGATGAAAACCGATCCATTGACGTACCCGTAGCCGTCGAGACGATCGGCCTGGAAAAACTTCCGATTGTGGTAGAGGTGCCTCTGAAACTCACTTACACGATCGCTTCAGAAGAAGAGCCCGTAAGGTGTTGGAGGGATAATCAAGAGAAGCACTTGCAGGTGATGCAGTACGCCTTGATCGTCGGCATTGCGTTCGATGCAGGGCCGTACGGTTCGTATTTCGGCGCGGCGGCTGTGTTTGCCGATCATGCAAAATGCAAAATTCAAAAAGCCCGCGCCAAACGTCGCGCAGAAACCGAATAGCGTGTTGGGTCTTTGGATATCCGGGCGACCAGCCTGACATACAAAACGCCCTGCCGGATTCGTCCGGCGGGGCGTTTATGACCGAAGAGAAGGAGTGGGGTGTGGAACAGCTCAGGATTTCTCGTAAGATATAGCGGTAGGGGAGCCGCCTTGCGCCCCAGTGAAGGATATCCGCGTCCTGGCGATCCCGTACCGCATATTCGAATTCGGTTCCTACGCCGATCCTTCCAGCCGCTCGGCCAGCCAGGTCTTGATAAGCGATTGCCGCGTGATCCCCAGATGGTCGGCCTCCTCGTCGATTCGTTCGGTCATCCATGCAGGACAATCGATGCTGATCCGCTCTTGACATTGGCTTTTTGTGTATCTACCTTGCTCTGTGGGCTGGTCTTCCCAGCCCCATTTTTTGCGATTTACCCAAGTTAAGTCCCCACAAGACCATGATCCGTATACCCCACTTACCTACCTACCTACCTACCCTGATTACGCTGGCCCTGCTAACCATTGGGCTCATAGGTTGTGACACTGGCGGCAACGGAAACGTTGTAGGGTATAACCCTGATGATAATCTCACTCAGGGGAACACCAACCAATCTGTCCATCCCGTTCTTGATACCGAAAACAACAGATTGGTATTCAAGGATCAGGAGCACTTTGCCAATTTCATGCAGGAAATGAGCGGAGTCCATTCCACGTATGATAAACTTGACGGCCTGGAATCCGAATTAGGACTTCGATCATTGCGTGGTCATATCAATGATTTGAGAGAAAGCCTTGACAAATCATCAGTAGAAGATTCATTGGCATACTTTGCAGAATATAATAAAATTGAGACGCTTGATATAGTTGAAGACCCTTTGTTTGCCACAGTGCTAAATGTGCGTGGTGAAATACAGATTGGAAAAATCATACATAAAATTGGTAAATTTTTCGTATATAGTGTGGATAAAGATTATGAACATTTGCTTCGCGAAATAGATAACAATGGTAATAATGATATTGAATTTAAAGAAAATGAACACATAGACGTATTTCGTATTAAAAGACAATCCGAACTTTCTGGGTTAAGTAAAGATGCAAGTATGGCATCTTCAACTTGTCAGAATAGGTATAATGGAAATCGATATAGAGTTAATGGAAGATCGTGGATTACAACGTACGGGATGTATGGATCTGCTGGAACTCAAACCCATCATTATAAAAGAATAAATATTTTTGGTACATATCGATTAAGAAGTGTTCATAAAATCTCTGTTACTATGACAGTGCAATTATATAATCAAGGAAATTATTACTCTCATACAAACTATACCGTGACTAATTATAATGTCAGTGCAATAATTTTTACTTTTGCGCCAGGTAATATTCCGAATGGTGGAATTCATGGCTACATAGATGCTCACCACCACATTGAACGAGCGGATGATGGCTCGACGGCGGGTTGTTCCACATACGTTTCTCGCTCGGCATCATAAAGCTCTTCATAATACTCACCTCCGTAATGGTGAAATTGTGTTTTCGCATTTCATTCAAACATGCCATTAGTGTCATAGCGCTACTGTCATGCTTCAGCCTCAACGTAGCCGCTGGTCAGTCCTGGACGATCAGCGGCTACGTGGAAGATGCTTCGAGTGGAGAGAGACTTCAAAGCGTGGCTGTCGGCGTTCCGGCGCTTTCCGTCGGGACGGTAAGCAACGGGTACGGTTTCTACAGCCTTACCGTTCGAACCGATTCCCTTGCGCTTCTGTTTTCGCATGTCGGGTACGAATCGGAGTCGTATCCGCTCGTTTTAGCCGCCGATACAACGCTGGACGCCGTCCTCACGCCGCGTACCATCGAACTCGCCGGGGTGGAAGTGAGGGCTCGGCAGGACAGGCCTGTGCAGCCGGGATGGCACGACGTCTCGCTGGAGCAGGTCAAGACGTTGCCGGTCCTGCTTGGCGAAGTGGATATCCAGAAGACGCTCCAGTTGTTGCCCGGCGTCCAGGGAGGCGTGGAGGGCGGCAGCGGGATGCACGTACGTGGCGGCAGGCTGGGCCAGAACCTGATCCTTCTGGATGGACTCCCCCTGTACAACCCCAATCACCTGTTCGGTTTTCTGAGCGCTTTCAACGCGAGCGCCATGAAGCATGTGGAGTTGATCAAGGGTGGATTTCCTGCGCGGTACGGAGGACGGATATCGTCGGTGCTGAATCTCACGATGAAGGAAGGCAATCTGAAGGAATTCGCAGGAGAGGCGTCGATAGGCATTCTGTCTTCTCAGGTAACTTTGGAAGGTCCCCTGAAGAATGATCGCGCCTCGTTCCTGCTTGCTGCGCGCAGGACATACATTGAACCGCTGGTTGCTTTGGCGCGCATGTTCCAGAAAGAGACTCCACGGGAGCGCACGAGGTATTTTTTCCATGACGCCAATCTGAAGGTCAATTATATCCTGTCGAGGCGGGATCGCCTCTACGTGAGTGCGCATACCGCACAGGACGGTTGGCGCAGCCGCGAAGATCTTCCGAATGACCGGACCGAGAAGGATCGCCTCGACTGGTTTGGCCACCTCGCGTCTTTTCGCTGGAACAGGGTTCTCGGAAGCCGGACATTCTCGAATACGCTGATCGGGGCCACGAACTATCGTTTCGAACAGCGTTTCAACAACGTGGAAGAGATCACGTCCGGGAGAGGGGATTACGAAGATGTATACGAAGGCTCTTATTTTTCGACCATTCGCGATCTGACGGTCAAAACGGATATCGAATACATACCCAATCCCCGGCATTACCTTCGTTTCGGCCTTGAAGGAACCCTGCATCGTTTCACGCCCGGCGCCGTGGAGACGGCGCTCAATGTGCCGGGACAACCGCCCGTTAGAATAGACAGGAAACCCGCCGGGACTATCCGGTCGCAGGAACTTGCGCTGTATGCCGAAGACGATCTGGATATCCCCGGATTCCTCCAACTGAATCCGGGATTGCGTTTCTCGATCTATTTCGTTGATGGACGAACATACCGCTCGCTGGAGCCCCGTCTCAGCCTGCGGCGAGGCGTATCGAGGCAAACGATGATTCATGCCTCGTACACGGCCATGCAGCAGTATGTGCATCTGCTGAAGGGCAATGGATTCGAGGGCCTTTCCGCGGATCTGTGGCTTCCTCTTGCGGCAGGCGCCCGGCCGCAGCGTGCGCATCAGGCGGCTGCGGGCGCGACGCACGCGTTTCCGGAGGCCGGATATGACGTATCTCTCGAGGGGTATTACAAATGGATGACCGGACTTATCCAGTACAAAGGCGGCGTACCCGCTATAGAATCGGCGTATTCGGAGTGGCCCGACCTGGTTGAAAGCGGGGACGGATCGTCGTATGGGGTTGAGGTGCTTGTGCGGAAAACGCAAGGGCGCCTGACCGGGTGGGTGGCGTACACTCTGGCGCGTACGACCCGGCAATTCGAGAACCTGAACGGGGGGAAATCTTTTCCGGACCGCTATGACCGGCGCCACGACATTGCCGTGGTTGTGCAACATCGCTTGACCCCTGCGATAGATATCTCCGCCAACTGGGTATTTGGGAGCGGATACGCCATCTGGTTGCCGAGCGCCCAGTATATTGCTGAGCCCGCGTGGAATACGTTCGGCAACATGTTGTCGTCAAGCGTGGTTCATTACGGTCCTCGGAATGCATCGCGCCTTCCTGCTTATCATCGACTCGACCTGTCGTTTCGTTTTCACAAACAACGAACATGGGGCGAACAGGCGCTTGTCGTCGGAGCTTGGAATGCCTATAACAAAAAGAACCCTTTCCGATTGGATATAGAGGAACCTTATATCGAACCCGGTAAATTTCGTCGATTCACGTTGTTTCCCCTGCTTCCCTCTCTGGCTTACAATGTGAAATTCTGAGATAGATTCATGCGAACGTTTTGCATCGCGGTCATGTTATGTACGCTCAGTGCTTGCGAAAGCATCATTGAGTTGGAAACACCTTACGGAGAGCACAAGATCGTTGCACATGGTTTTTTTATGCCGGATAGCGTCTGGACGGTTGACGTAGACATTAGCCTTCAGACCAGTGGCTTCCCCGTTACGTTATTGTCCAGAGATACAAAACAGACCGTGGTGGTTGTGGCGGACGATACGGGCGGCGTGGATACGCTTCAGTATTACAGGGGGGTGGGGTACAATTATCGATCTGTGCAGGGTATGCGTCCGCGGCCTGGCGTGACCTATACGCTGCGGGTAGAAATGCCTGGTTTCGTTTCCAGCGAGACATTAGCGCCCCCTGTGCCTGTTGAAGCCTCGGCGCAACTCCCGGAACGGACGACTGTGCAGAATGCCGTGTATTCGAACGATAACGGAACTTCTTCGCTACACTTCTCCATAGAGGACCTCCCGGGAGCGAATTACTATCGCATCGAGCTTTTTCAGATCGGACCCGAGGATGGTAGGGCTATAATTAATGACACTTTATTTATCCCTCCGGCCGTAGAGAATGTTTTCCATTATCGCAAGGTTGATTTCCATAGCACCGATCCTGCCTTTCGTTTTCATTATGGCGAGGTGGGCACTTTGGAACAACGCGAAGAGATAGATTTCGATTTTCCTGGACGGGCTGTTTTTTCGGACGCTCTTTTCGATGGAGCGTCGCACGATATCGAAATAGTCTTCGAACCGTATACCTATCCAGGATTCGAACCTCGTTTTTCGATGATTCTATCTACCCTTTCCAGTGATCTTTTCATGTATCTGCATACGCTAAATCGACATGAGAACGAAGCGGCAGGAGGCGATTCCTACTATGCCTCTGAAGTCTTTCCCGTACCCGTATACACCAACATAAAGAACGGATACGGCGTGTTCGCCGGGTATGTGAGCGATACGTACCGGTTCGATCTGGACGGAAACGAGTGGCAAGAGTAGCGACAGCGACACAGGGTATCGCAAAGGCGCCGCAACGGGCTTCTCGGAACCGCAACCCCCTCAATCCGATCCTTCCAGCCGCCCGGCCAGCCAGGTCTGGA
>JANQSQ010000041.1 GCA_028283985.1 Rhodothermales bacterium
ACAATACTTGCGGTGCGGGCAATGGGGACACGTCCGGCGGCGCCGGCGCTTGCCTTCATTGCTGCGGCATTCAGCGGGGCCATACCGCTCCGGGGCACAATGACCCCAACCACGCCCGAAGCTACTGCGCTGCGCAGCACCGCTCCAAAATTGAACGGATCCTGCATCCCGTCGAGCACAAGCAACCGGGGCTTGCGCTGTTTTACTTCCTCGAGAGTAGACGCCACGGACGCCAGCAAATCATCCAGGGCCACATACGCCACCGGCGCCATGAACGCCGCCGCCCCCTGATGCGTAATGCCACGCGCCAACTGCCGGAGACGCCCCACCGGGACAAACTGCACCTGCACACCGGCCTGGGTAGCAATCCGGCGTATTTCCATTAACTCACCCCCTCCCTGACGTTGAAGCAACACTTTCTCGATTCGATCCGGAGTATGTTCGAGCGCCTCGCGGACGGGGCGCCGCCCCAAAACAAGCAGGGAATCTTCGTTCCGATCGGAAGACATGGCAGCCTCAGGGCCCGGCAGCCGCTTGCACGCCCGGGACAGAAGAGGAACCGGGCAACGATTGCTCCAGCCTGCGTTTCCATGTATACGCCAGTCCGGCCAGCCCGAGCAGAATCGCAACAAGAGAAATAACTTCGGCCTGCGTGACGGTCACACCAAGCACATCGAACGTGTTATTGACCCGTATTTGTTCGATGAGGAATCGTTCAACGCCGTTGAAAACGAGGTACCACGAAAAAAGCCACCCATTGCGGTAAGGATGTTTGCGAAGTGCCCACAGTAACCCGAACAACGCCGACGCCATCAGAAATTCGTAGATGGACGTCGGGTACACCCCCGATTCCGGTAACGTAACGCCAAGAATATTATTCGGGTAGGTCTCCGCCCATAACCAGGTTGGGATCCACCCCGGCTTGGCAAGAATATCCGCTGGAATGCCCCAATCGCCATCCCCGGCAAGGTGACAACCGATCCGCCCGATGCCGTAAGCAAGCATAAGAGACGGCGCCAGCGCATCGGCAAAGGCTGCTCCCGACACCCCTTTCCTGCGCACATAGAGCGTAACGGCAACGCCTGCCACAATCAGTCCCCCGTAGAAGGTCAAACCGCCGGAAGAGAAAAGCATAGCCACAGGATCGGCAAAGAACGCATCGAGGTTTTCCAGAATGTGAAAAACCTTGGCCCCGCCAATACCGCACACTACCACCAGCACGGTTACGGTACCCATCAGCGCGGAGGGAGCTGTTTCCTGCACCGCAGTACGCCCTTTTTTACCGCCTCCTTTCACACCCACGCGCACGCTGCCGATGCGGCCGGCTCTGTGCATACGATCCAATTCGCGCTGCGCCAGCCACATGCCCGTAATTACTCCCACCGCCACCATAGCGCCAAACGAATAAATAGGAAACGGCAAACTGAAGCCGAAAACATCCTGAAATATGTCGCTCAGCCGTGGATACATCGTTTACAACGTCGTTGCGTGACTTTTATCGGGAAGATGTCGGGGAAGAACCCTCGTCCCCGTGAGTATCCCGTAAGCATTTCGACATGTGGTCAAACGCCTCGTCGGCAGGAAGTTGCACCTGTTGGCCCGAATCCATGTTTTTCAGTTGAACAACTCCAGCCTCCAGTTCGGTCTGCCCCGCGATCAGTGCAAAAGCCGCCCGCTGCCGGTGGGCCTCACGCATTTGCGCTTTCATGGAACGACCCTTCAGGTCAAAACTCGCGGATATCCCCTGGCGCCGCAAGCGCTGAGCCTCCCGAAACGCCCATCGCTGCGCCTCGTCGCCGAGCGCTACAAGAAAAACATCCGGGGACAGGGCTTCCGGAATATTCGCATCTTGCGCATCAAGCGCCAGAAGCAATCGCTCGATCCCGGCAGCAAAGCCTACCCCCGGCGCAGGACGATCCGATCCCAATGCGGAAGCCAACAGATCGTATCGACCACCGCCTGCCAATGCACTCTGCGCACCGAGATCCGGGCTCTCCATTTCGAACGCCGTATGCATGTAATAATCCAGTCCGCGCACCAGCAGAAAATCCTCGATGAAGTCGATCCCGGCATCACCCAGACATTCTTTCACGCTTTCATACCGTTCTCGGGTTTGTTCCCCCGTAAAATCAATCAACAAGGGGGCATCCCGGAGCAAAGCCTGTTCCCGCTCGTCTTTCGTGTCGAGGATACGAAGCGGATTCTTTTCCAGCCGCCGCTGCCCGCTTTCTGAAAGGGCATCCTTGTGGGGCGTCAACCAGGCGCGGAGCGCCTCCACATATTGTTTCCGCTCCTCCGGAAGACCCAACGTATTGATGCGCAGTCTGCTTCCCGTTATGCCAAAAGCATCGTAAACAGCCAGCATAAGCGCAATGACCTCCGCATCGGCCCGCGGATCATCCGCTCCGATGGTTTCGCACCCGAACTGGTGGAATTGCCGATACCTCCCCTTCTGGGGGCGTTCCGCCCGAAAACACGGACCGATGTAGTACAACCTCTGTACCCCGCC
>JANQSQ010000050.1 GCA_028283985.1 Rhodothermales bacterium
TGCGGCCACCACGACGATAATGCTGATCACGACAGGAATTATGCTTTTCTGCAGGTTGATCCAGGCGAACAGCCCGCCGTATACGTCATATATGCTCCGTGCCATGAGGGGAAATCCCAGCCTGCTTTCTATTATCTCTGCTGCTTCCCGCGCCGTGTCTACCTCTTCAAGAGTCACATCGACCCGGGTGGCCTGATCCGGGCCGTAGGCCAGCACTTCCCGTGCCGCGGAAAGGGAGGTAAAGACATACACGGCATCGAAATTGGCGAGAGACGTTTCATAGATGCCGGCAATGCGGAATTCTTTTGTGCGGGGCGCCGTCAGGCCCGCTATGAAGGGTGTTTCTCCTGCGGATGCCGAACGCATGGAAAAAGAGGTGACGATTTGTCCCGGATGCACCTGGAGCAGATCGGCCAGTTCCTTTCCGATGACCAGGCCGGCATGCCCGCTGCTGTCGGGTTGCGTATCGAAAGACCCGTCCACGATCTGTTCCTGGAAATATGCGGGCGGCCGCTCCATGCCCCGTATGGCTACGCCCTCTATATGCTCCCGGGACCGCCGAAGGAGGGCAAACTCCTGGACCACGACCGCCGCATCGACGACGCCGGGCGTGGAGGCAAGCGTATCCCGGATGGATGCGGCCTGATCGATGGGGGCATCCCGAAAGGTTTCCACTTGTACGTGCGCCCCGAATCCGGTGATCTTGGCTTCGATTTCACTGCCGAATCCCCGTACGACCGAAAGCGCGAGGAGCAGGGCTGCGGTTCCCAGGGCGACGCCCGCCGTAGCTATCCAGGCAATGAACCGTACAAAGCGGCTTCCCTCCTCCTGTCCGCGCACAGACCGGAGATAGCGCATCGCCATGAAGCGTTCGAAGCGGGAAGACATGGGCTCAGGTACGGTGCGACGGCATGACGGAGGGGTTTTGATACTTGTCGGGGTACGCGACGGTTCTCGAATCAGCGATACCGCGTTTTCGGGTTCGGAATCAAAACCTCCGGGTAATCTGCGGGTATGCTACCCCGGATACCTGTTCCCTGTGCCGCACTTGCTTCATCCTGGAGAGGATACCATGAACCACGTGCATTCTTCCGTTGCCATGCCGGAGATTCCCTTGCCGAAAAACGAGCCCGTGCTCGATTATGCCCCCGATTCCGAGGAGCGCAGCCGTCTTCGGCAAAAACTCAAAATGCTCCGCAGTGAAACGGTCGAAATCCCGGCCCTTATCGGCGGGCGCGAGGTGCGCACGGGAAAAACCGTGGAAATCAGGGCGCCTCACGACCATGGCCGTGTTCTTGGCGTGGCGCATCTTTGCGGCCCCGAGGAAACGACGGAGGCGATACGCTGTGCGCTGGAGGCCCGGGAGGAGTGGATGCGCCTGCCCTGGTCGGATCGTCTCGGGGTCTTCAGGAAGGCGGCTGACCTTCTTTCCGGTCCCTGGCGGGATACGTTGAACGCAGCCACGATGCTGGGCCAGAGCAAAAATGCTTTTCAGGCGGAAATCGATGCGGCCTGCGAAACGATCGATTTCTGGCGATTCAATGCGGCCTATGCGGAGCGGATCATAGCAGATCAACCCCTTTCTTCCGAGGGAATCCTCAATCGCATGGAGTACCGGGCGCTCGAGGGATTTGTGAGCGCCATAACCCCCTTCAATTTTACGGCGATCCAGGCCAATTTGCCCACGGCCCCTGTATTGATGGGCAATGTGGCGCTATGGAAACCGGCCACAACCGCCCTCCTGTCGGCCTGGTATACGTATCGACTGCTCGAAGAGGCGGGTTTGCCGCCGGGCGTGATCAACATGCTTCCCGGCCACGGCCCGGAGATAGGCGCCCCCATACTGGCCTCGGAGCACCTTGCCGGTCTGCATTTTACCGGCTCTACGGGTACGTTTCAGTACATGTGGCGCACGATCGGGGCGAATATCGACAGATACCGATCCTACCCGCGCATCGTCGGGGAAACCGGGGGCAAGGATTTTATCGTGGCGCATCCTTCGGCGCACGCAGCCGCGGTAGCCACCGCGATCGTGCGGGGCGGCTTCGAGTACCAGGGCCAGAAATGTTCGGCTGCTTCGCGCGTATATCTGCCGGCTTCTCTTTGGCCGGAAATAGAGCAAGAGTTGACGCAACAACTCGACGATGTGAAAACGGGGCCCGTCGAGGACTTTGCGAACTTCGTCAACGCAGTGATCGACCGTCCTTCCTTCGATCGCATCACCGGATATATCGACCGGGCGCATGCCGATCCGGATGTAGACACCGTACATGGAGGCGCGTACTCCGACGAGAAAGGGTATTTTATTACTCCTTCTGTGTTCCGGGTTCGCGACCCCATGCACGAAACGATGCAGGAAGAGATATTCGGTCCGGTCGTATCGGTGTTTGTGTATGAGGATGCCCGTTATGAGGATATGCTTTACGTATTGGACAAAACCTCGTCGTATGCCTTGACCGGAGCTGTTTTTGCCACCGACCGGGATGCAATCCGGCAGACCTCCGATCGACTGATCGATAACGCCGGTAATTTCTATATCAACGATAAGCCCACCGGGGCCGTAGTCGGCCAGCAGCCGTTTGGGGGCGCCCGCAAGTCGGGCACCAACGATAAGGCAGGCTCCCGGTTGAATCTGACGCGCTGGATTTCTCCCCGGGTTGTAAAAGAGAATTTTGCTCCTGCGAGACACTTTGCCTATCCCTTTATGGATTAAGGAAAAGATATTGGTGTTCAACGAATTAGCCTGTTCCATAATACGCTTAAAAGCGCCACAATGGTTGTGGCGGCGCCTCGTCCGTAGTTCATAAAACAATCTGTACACTTATGTCGTCTCCTGTACGTGTTCTTCAGTATGGTGTCGGCCCGATCGGGTTGGCATGCATCCGTTCGATTCTTGCCAAACAGGAAACGGGTCAGCTTGTCCTCGCAGGCGCTGTGGATATAGCCCCGGAAAAAACGGGCCGGGATGTGGCGGAGTTGTTGGGGGGTGATCTCCTTCCTACCGGGATCGTCGTGCGCGAGGATGCCGTCGCTGCACTCGCAGAGACCACCCCCGATGTGGTGTTGCATACGACTTCTTCTTTTCTGGACCGCGTGCATGGACAGATCGAGGAATGCATTCATTCCGGCGTTCCTGTGGTTTCCTCCACGGAGGAACTGGCTTTTTCGTACGATCGGCACCCTGAGCGCAGTGCCGCCTTGCACGAGGAAGCGGTGAAACACGGCGTGGCCGTTGTGGGCACGGGCGTGAATCCCGGCTATGCCATGGATACGCTGGCGCTCATGGCGACCGGTGTGTGCTGCGACGTATCGGAGGTGCATGCCGTGCGTGTGGTGGATGCAGGAAAGCGCCGGATGCCGCTCCAGGTCAAGGTGGGGGCCGGTCTTTCGGTCAAGGCGTTCGAGGAAAAGAAAGCGACGGGTGCATTCGGACATATCGGCTTGAGGGAATCGCTGTTTTTTGTGGCGAAAGGCCTCGGTTGGCCGCTCGACCGGGTGGACGAACAACTACACCCCGTATTGGCGGAGGCGGAGGTCTCCACTCCGTTTCTTACGGTGGCCCCGGGGAGCGTAGCCGGTATCCATCATTCCATCACGGGCTATGTGGGCGGCAATCCCTTGCTTTCTCTGGACCTGAAGATGTTTGTGGGCGCCGAAGAGCCCCGCGATGCCGTACGTGTAGTGGGCGATCCACCAGTTGATCTTGTGGTTCGCGGCGGTATATTCGGGGATACGGCCACGGTTGCTGCGCTGATCAATGCCATACCCCTTGTAATGCATGCCTCGCCGGGTTTGAAAACCATGATGGACCTGCCTGTGCCGCGGGCCTTTGCCTGCAGCCCGAATTCGGGCTGATCATCCGGGAACGCATGGGCTGTCCTGCCCTGCAATTTGTGTCATGAACAAGCGTATCGGACGATTTCATGTGCTGACGGACCTTCGCTTCCAGCAACGGTTCAGTCATGCGGAGCTTGCCCGTTTTGCCGCGGAGGGCGGCGCCGATACGATTCAATTCAGACAAAAATCGGGCTCCGTACGGGACATGCTGGCGGAGGCAAAGCACGCGGCGTCCGTTTGCCGGGAACAGGATGTGCCGTTCCTTGTCAACGACCGCCTTGACGTGGCGTTGGCTTGCCGGGCCGATGGCATACATCTTGGACAACAGGATTTTCCTGTCCGGGAAGCACGGCGTATCCTGGGTACCGAAGCGATCATCGGAGGTACGGTCACTACGGTCGAAGAGGCGCTGGCGATGCAGGAAGCAGGCGCAGATTATGTAGGCTTCGGCCCTGTATTTCCTACAACCAGCAAGGACAACCCGGCCCCGGTGAAGGGGTTGGCGAATCTGGCGCAGGTCTGTGCGGCGGTGCGTATTCCCGTCCTTGCTATCGCAGGGATTTCTGTGGAGCGCATTGGACCCGTGATTCGGACCGGAGCCCACGGCGTGGCTGTCATGACGGCAGTGACGACAGCGGAGAACCCTGCCCGGGCCGCCCGGGCATTTCGTGAGGAGTTGGATACGGTGATTGCGGTATCTCCATAGGAGATGCACCTCCCCGACGGCCATCTAATGTGCCCCTTGAAGGGCCAGGGTGAGCGCTTCGGGGGTGGGTTCGTGCGCGGTGGCGCGTACCCGGAAGCCATGGGTGCGCACGGCCTCTGCCGTGACGGATCCGATGGCGGCGATGGATATACCTTCGAGAGATACCTCCGTAGAATAGAGCATTGCCTCCAGGCCGGAGGGGCTGAAAAACACGATCCAGTCCGGTTTTT
>JANQSQ010000056.1 GCA_028283985.1 Rhodothermales bacterium
AATTTCTCTGTCACTGGCTTCTGCAAAAAGTTTCCTTTTGTTTTCCATGGCTGAGAGCGCCGGAGGCCAGTGCGTACGGGTTCCACCGCATTGTACGACGCAGGCGTGCAGTAATTGTATGAATCTGCCCCGTGAGTCCATAGACCTGTCGGTGCGCACCTACGAGTGCGAGCACTGCGGTTATGTGGCGGATCGGGACGTAAATGCGGCACGGAATGTCCGCCAGAAGGGGCTTGACTCCTTCCACCGGGTGGGGCTATCCCCGGCGCGTCAGGCGGAGGTGGTTAAACCGGTAAGACAGGGCGGCACTTCGGTGCCCGATAGCACGGTCATGGCGCGGAACCGTAGCATTACGAACACATAACCCGTCAAGTAATGGATATAAGTCCCAAACACATTCTCGGCATCAGCGGGCTTCTCATTGCCGTGTTCCTCTTCACGGCGCTGCTCGAACCCAACTTTCTCACGGCCTATAACCTGCAAAACACCCTGCGCTGGACGGGCCTGTTCGGCATTATCAGCATAGGGGCGGCCTTTGTCATCATCACGGGCGGCATCGACCTGTCGGTCGGGTCGGTGGTGGGTCTGGTCGGCGTGTTGCTTCCCATGTTCCTGGTGGCGCAGGGGTGGTCCGTTCCTCTGGCCCTGATTGCGGTGCTGCTGATTTCGCTGGGTTTGGGCCTGTTGCACGGCGTCCTGGTGACCAGGATGAACCTTCAACCCTTTGTGGTGACCTTGTGCGGCCTGCTGTTTTATCGCGGGATTGCCCGCTGGATCAGCGGCGATCAGACCCAGGGGTTTGGCGGGGAATTCGAAGGATTGCGTCAGCTTGCCATTGGCCGCCTTCCATTGACCGACACGTTCGGTTTGCCGATGCCTTTTCTGGTGCTGATCGTGCTGGCGGCGCTGGCGGGCCTGTTTCTCAACTACACCGTCTGGGGGCGATACATGCTGGCGCTGGGGCACAACGAAGAAGCCGCGCGTTTCAGCGGGATCAATACGGATCGCATGGTGATCCTGGCCTATGTTTTCGGCGCTGTGACGGCCGGTATCGGAGGAGTGCTTTTCGCGCTGGACGTCAACTCGGTGCAACCGGCCGTTCATGGCAACTTTTATGAACTGTACGCCATTGCTGCGGCGGTGTTGGGCGGATGCAGCCTGCGTGGAGGGGAGGGTTCCATCCTGGGCGTGGTAATCGGGGCGGCTGTCCTCCGGGTGCTCTACAACGCCATAAACATCCTCGGCATCCCGACCCAGCTGGAGTTTGCGATTATCGGGGCGGTCATCCTGCTGGGCGTGATGGCCGACGAACTGGTAAAACGGTTTGCCGCCGCCCGGAGCACGGCGCGCCAGACGGCCGCGGGCGATGCAGTCCTGGACAATCCGCCTCGCGACAGCGCGCACGGCGATCCGTGATTAAGAGCCTTCAGGCGGTCGAGGCCTGTCGAATACGCTCCATGGGACGTTCGCATTTCCTATATTATTCGAATGCAAAACGGTAAACGTTCGCTCTGCCGCATGTCCGCTCTTCTTCGGATCGCCCTACTTTTGAGTTTCTTCTATCTGGCAGGATGCGGGCTGGATATGCCCGCCGAGATAGCCGAGAGCGAGGACCGACTGCCGGAGCGGGTCGATTTCAATTTTCATGTCAAGCCCATCCTGTCCGATCGGTGTTTCCCCTGCCACGGACCCGACGACAACGCCCGTACGGCGAATTTCCGGCTCGACACCGAAAGCGGCGCTTTTGCGCGTCTCGGCGAAAGCCGCCGCAAATTCGCTCTGGTTCCCGGCAGTCTGAAAAAGAGCGAGGTTTTTCATCGCCTGAGTTCCGACGATCCGGACTACAGGATGCCGCCGGCGGAGTCCAACCTGCATGTCACGCCGGAAGAAGCCGCCATGATCTTCAAGTGGATCGAACAAGGCGCCGAATACAAACCGCACTGGTCGTTCATCCCGCCCGTCAAGCCGAAACTGCCGGACATCGATGCCCCGTCCTGGCCCCGTAACGGCATCGATTACTTTATTCTAGATCGCCTGGAGCGGGAGGGGCTGCATCCCTCGGAGGAAGCTGCGAAGGAAACTCTGATTCGCCGCGTGACCTTCGATCTGACCGGGCTGCCTCCCGCCATCGACGACATCAATGCTTTTCTGGCCGACCCCGGCGAGAACGCCTACGAAAAAGTAGTGGACCGCCTGCTGGCTTCGCCGGCCTACGGCGAACGCATGGCTACGGAGTGGCTGGACGTGGCCCGTTATGCCGACAGCCACGGTTTTCAGGACGACGGCTTGCGGAGTATGTGGCCGTGGCGGGACTGGGTCATCGAGGCCTTCAACGAGAATCTGGCGTTCGACGACTTCGTGACGTGGCAACTTGCAGGAGATATGCTGCCGGATCCGACCGTCGAGCAGCGTCTTGCCACCGGTTTCAACCGCAACCACCTGCAGAGTCAGGAAGGCGGCATCGTCCTCGAAGAGTATCGCGTCGAATACGTGGCCGACCGCACCAACACGTTCGGCACGGCGTTCCTGGGAATGACCATGGAATGCGCGCGGTGCCACGACCACAAATTCGATCCCATCAGCCAACGGGAGTATTACCAGTTATTCGACTTTTTCAACAGCGTAAACGAATCCGGCGCCTCCCCGTACTCCGGCGTGGCGAGTCCTACCGTGATACTGGAGGACGAAGAGGCGAAGGAAAAGCTTGCCCCGCTGCGCGCCGAGATCGCTGCCTATGAAGAAAAAACAGCCATAGACAATCCGGCTTTCGACGAGGGCTTCGAGCGCTGGCTGGCCGATTTCGAGTCCGGCCAGCGGCAGGTCACGCCCCGGGGACTCGTGGGCTACTACCCGCTCGACGGTTTCGAGGAAGGAGTAAACGACAACGGAGACGAGACTTTCCATCTGGAAAACCGGTTCGATCCGGATAGCCCCGGCTATTTTTGGGGGGATATAGACAAACTGCCCGTATCCGAGCCGGGCCGCTTCGATTCGGCGCTGGTGCTGCAAGGCGACGGCTTCCTTGACATGGGCGCGAACCGCTATTACTTCGAGCGCAACGAGCCCTTCAGCGTCAGCCTGTGGTTCAGGGTCGTCGGGGAGGACGTGTCGGGACCGTTTTTCACAAAGACCGACGGTCTCTTTAACGGCCGCCAGGGCTATCTCTGCGTGCTGGAGGAAGACGGCACGATCTCGGCCAGCGTCAACCGCGTAGCCCCGGACAATTCCATCCGGATCCGATCCCTCGAGGCGGTTCCCGCGGACAGGTGGAACCACATCGTGATGACGTACGATGGGTCCAGCCGCGCGCAAGGGCTGGCGCTCTATCTCGACGGCGAGCGCATGGCTTCCGAAGTCGAGGTGGACAACCTCAAACAAAGCATCCTGTTCACCATCGATCCCAACACAGGGGAGCCCACGGAGCCGAGCCGGTCGGGCAACCTGCGCATCGGGTTTTACGGGGGGAACTCGCCCCGGCTCGACAGCGTGGCGGTCGATGAATTCCGCATCTACGACCGGCGCCTGACGGCGCTGGAGGCAGCGGCGGTGAACGGCCCGACGGACCTGCCGGGCGGCATGGCGGATACGCCTGCGGCAACCCATGCCGACGACCGGCGCGCGGCCCTCCGCGATTATTATGTCACCACCGTAGCGCCGGAGTATGCGGAGGATTTCGCCGTATTGA
>JANQSQ010000062.1 GCA_028283985.1 Rhodothermales bacterium
CACGCGCAGATTGGCGCGATCGTAGGAACCGGTCCGGCGAATCGAATACGTTAGCGTGGCAAGCCCGGCGCCATCCAGACTGAAGCCCGGCGTGACAGCAGATGCAGCGCTCGAACCGCTATGCTCCAGATTATTTCCCCCCGAACCGGAAGAGGGAGTCGTCGTACCGGTCTTCCAGCCACTCCCCAGTGTCCACCCGACCGGACCGTCTGGCGGTACCGCCCCGGTAAAATCCTCTTCAAAAACGGTCGTCTGGGCGTATCCGGCGGGCACGAGCAACAGCAGCTGGAAAAAAGAAAATAAAAGGATGAAAACAGACATGATGGATGATGCGCGACATCCCCGATGCGCGCCGTGTCGAATGAGGCATGAAAAGCAGTCCATGGCCACAGACCATAAGACCGCCGATTTCGCTCATAGACACCCATCCTGCACAGATGTAACCCCTGCCTCGAAATTTCTTTCGAACGATTTTTTCTGTCCGCAAATACCCCGAAGCGCCGCTAAAAATCCCCCCCTCCCAGTAATATGATTTTTTCCCGGTCGCAAACAATATCCTTGAGAGCATGCCGCGTATCCACAATGCAACGGGCCTGTTCGGCGATATCCGCATAAGGAAATGCACTGTGATCCGTGACGATGACAACCACATCGAACGACCGGAGCGTTTCCTCGGTAAGCGCAACGGATGTCAGTTGAAGTCCTGCGCCGGATACCTCAATTTCCGGAACATACGGATCACTATAAGCAAGGTGCGTCACGCCGCGCCGGGACAACAATTCCATAATGCGGAGCGCGGGCGAGTGCCTGGCGTCCGAAACATTCCGCTTGAATGCCACGCCAAGCACAAGCACCCTGGCGTCGGACAACGGTACAGACTGTCCGGTTATAGCCCGCATCACCGCGTCCACCACATAATGCGGCATCGTCTCGTTGATCCTTGCCGAAAGCGTGATAAAGGATGTTTCGAAGTCATGGCGTCTTGCCAACCAGGACAGGTAATGCGGATCCACGGGAATACAATGCCCACCCAGACCGGGACCTGGGAAAAAAGGCATGAATCCGAAGGGTTTGGTGGCCGCCGCTTCCACCACCTCCCAGATCGAAATATCGCCCATCCGATCGCATAATTGCGCCAATTCGTTCAAGAGCGCAATGTTGACGGAGCGAAAGATGTTTTCCAGCAATTTCTCCATCTCGGCTACTTTCGGCGAAGAAACCGGGTGCACCTGTTCGCATACCTGCTCCATGGCCAGCACGGCCAGATGCGTACAGGTCCGGGTAACTCCCCCCACTACCACCGGGGTGTTCGCAGTAGTGAACTGCGTATTGCCTGGATCGATTCGCTCGGGAGAAAACGCCAGGAAATAATCGCAACCTGCAATAAAACCACCCGCCGCGCCCGCCACCTTGCTCTGTTGCTCCAGCAGGGGCTGTACCAATTCCTCAGTGGTTCCGGGATACGTAGTGCTTTTCAGCACGATCAACTGCCCCTGACGAAGACGCTGTCCCAATGCGCTCGCTGCCGACTCGATATGCCCCATCTCGGGATTTTTTGCCGTGGTAATTGGCGTAGGCACACAGATAAACACGACATCCGCTTCACCGGCTCGCGAGAAATCGGTACACACCTCTAACATTCCTTCTCGAATAACCCCGTGCAATACTTCCCCGGATACCCCTTCAGTCGAATGATCTCCGGCGGCAATCCGGCGCGCGCGCTCAGGATTCAGGTCGATACCGATCGTTCGGAACCCGCGCCCGGCAAATTCGACAGCGAGCGGAAGCCCCACATAACCCAGACCCGCGATGCCGATAATCGCCTCTTTCGAGGAAATTTTTTCCGCCAGCTCACGGGCAACGTCTGTAAAAAACGGCGCGTCGGAATGTACCGTTTCCGCATTCGATGCCTGATTATCCATACCGTGTGTACCTTAACGTGAAACGGACGAGGAATACGGTGCCCGGCATAAGCAATGTCCTCGCAGAACACTAGGGCCTGTTGACACTATGCAGCAATGCTCTGTTCCGTCAGGCACGGCGTCAATCAAGGCGCGAGGAGTGAAGTTT
>JANQSQ010000064.1 GCA_028283985.1 Rhodothermales bacterium
CAAGAAAATTTCGTCGATGAAGGATCTTCTTCCTGTATTGGAGAAGGTGGCGCAGACGGGCGGTCCGCTGCTCATCATTGCCGAGGACATCGAGGGAGAAGCGCTCGCGACGCTGGTGGTGAACAAGCTCAGAGGCACGCTGCGCGTGGCGGCGGTGAAGGCGCCGGGTTTCGGCGACCGTCGCAAGGCGATGCTCGAGGACATCTCGATTCTTACGGGCGGCACGGTGGTCTCGGAGGAGAAGGGCTACCGCCTGGAGAACACGACGCTGGACTATCTGGGCAAGGCGAAGCGCATAGTGATCGACAAGGACACGACGGTGGTCGTCGACGGCGCGGGCGATGCGGATTCGATCAAGGCTCGGGTGAACCAGATCCGCCAGCAGATCGAGACGACGACGAGCGACTACGACCGGGAGAAGCTTCAGGAGCGTCTGGCGAAGCTCTCAGGCGGCGTGGCGGTCCTTAAGATCGGCGCGGCGACCGAGCCGGAGATGAAGGAGAAGAAGGCGCGCGTCGAGGATGCGCTGCATGCGACGCGCGCGGCGATAGAAGAAGGGATCGTTCCGGGCGGCGGCGTGGCGTACCTGCGCGCGCTCTCCTCGCTCGACGCGGTAGAGACCGAGAACGAGGATCAGGCGATCGGCGTCTCTATCGTGCGCCGCGCGCTGGAGGAGCCGCTTCGTCAGATTGCGGAGAACGCAGGGATGGAGGGTTCGATCGTGGTGCGTACGGTGGCCGAGGGCGAGGGCGACTACGGCTTCAATGCGCAGACGGAGGAGTACGGCTCGCTGATGAAGCAGGGGGTGATCGACCCGACGAAGGTGGCGCGTGCGGCGCTGGAGAACGCTTCTTCCGTATCGAGTCTACTATTGACGACCGAGACGGTGATCAGCGACAAGCCGGAGAAGAACCCCGGACCGGCCGCCGGAGGCGATCACGGAGGAGGCATGCCCGGAGGCATGGGCGGTGGCATGGGCTTTTAGGCCATGCGCTTCTCTTAACGGGAACACACAAGGAAAAAGGCGGAACCTGCCAAAGCGGGCTCCGCCTTTTTTTGAGGTTGGAAATGGTCCGGGTTGATTGAGCTGTAACCGGTTGGGTTGCTATTTGTACCTGATCCTTGCGCAAGAATTGATCCATTGAGCCGCCTTTCCACGATATCCGAAGCTGTCGCGTTGTGACTCATGTATGAGCAGCAACGCGGTTTGTCAATCACTTTTGGCTATAAGTGATTGACAAAACTACAGCAACTCCTCGTAGAACCGCACAGTCCGTTCCGCGACGGCCCGCCAACTGTACCGTTCAACCGCTGGAAACGGAGCTGTCGTTTGCCGCCGTTTCGATTTCGGCAATGAACCGGGCAGCCAGCTCATAGGCACGCTCCTGCGAGGGCGCCTCGGCATAAATCCGGACAATGGGTTCCGTGTTGGATCTGCGCAGGTGCACCCATGCGTCCTCGAAGTCGATTTTGAGACCGTCGATGGTATTCGTGTCATACTCCCGGTAGCGCTCCGCCAGCGTGGCAAGGAGTATTCCCGGATCGCGCTCGCCCACAGGCGCCTTGTTCTTGCTCAACACGTACTTCGGAAGACGCGCCTTCATAGCCGAAAGCGACTCGCTGCAATTCGCCATGTGCTGCAAAACGAGCGCGGCGCCCACAAGCGCATCCCTCCCGTAATGCAGATCGGGCAAAATAACGCCGCCATTGCCCTCGCCTCCCAGCACCGCGCCCACCTCCTGCATCTTCTTCACCACATGAATCTCCCCCACCGGCGAGCGAAACACCTGCTGGCCGAATGAAGCAGCCACATCGTCGATAGCGCGCGAGGAAGAAAGGTTGGTAGCAAACGGACCCGGCCGGATCCGCCACATGAACTCAGCAGCAATCACCTGGGTCAACTCCTCGCCCATATACGTTCCGCCATCGGCCACCAGGGCCAGGCGGTCCGCATCGGGATCTACGGCAAACCCTGCATCCGCATCCATTGCGGCCACGGTCTCTATCAACTCGAAAAGATGCTCTTTAAGCGGCTCGGCGGGGTGCGCAAAAAGGCCCGTAGGCTCGCAGTGGAGGCAGTGAATACGTTCCTCCCGGACCCCCAGCCGCTTCAGCAGGGCCGGCAAGGCGATGCCGCCCACAGAATTGACGGCATCGATCACGACGGAAAAGTCCTTGCGGGCAATGGCCTCGACATCTATGTATTCGAGGGCAAGAATGCGGTCGATATGATACGCAAGGAAGTCTTCCTGTCTGTATCCGCCCGGAAAATCCCGTGGAGCTACGTCCGCTTTCCCGCTTTCGGCAAGGCGCAGTACTTCCTTCCCCTCCTCCGGGCTGAGAAATTCGCCCTTTTCATTCAATAGCTTCAGCGCATTCCATTCAGGCGGGTTGTGCGAGGCCGACAGGACGATTCCCCCCGAAGCGCTCAGGGCAGTCACAGCCATTTCGACCGTGGGCGTGGTGGCCAGCCCGGTATCGACCACATCGATACCCGCGCTTCGCAGCGTGGCGATGACGACGGAAGCGCATACTTCCCCGCTGACGCGGGCATCGCGCCCGACGACCACCAACGGATCCCGCCCCGCGGAAGCGGCCCGCCGAAGGCACCATACGCCATAGGCGCCGGCATAGCGGGCCAGCACGTCGGGATCCAGTCCGTTGCCGAAAATGCCGCGAATTCCTGAAACAGAGGCGATAAGTGTCTTCGACATACGTAAAATGTACAGGATACTCTGAACAGAACGGCGTTAGGGCCTGTTACCACTATGCAACGCACGCCGCGTCGCGGTCGTCCCCACCGCCTCCGCGAGCCCTTCTTTCCGGCAACTGCTTTTGCATGATGAACCTTCCGCACATGCCTGTGGATCCGCCCCGCGCCGAAATGCGGTGGCGGCATCGATTCACCGCCCTGACCGGCCTCTCCACCATCCTGCTCATGGCGTGGGGCGCCTTCGTGACCAGTATCAATGCGGGCCTTGCCGTACCGGATTGGCCTTCGTCATTCAATTCGTACGATCCCTTCAACCCCTGGCCGGAATGGTGGAAACTCACTCCGGTGCTGGCCGAGCACGGCCATCGTCTCCTCGGTATGTTGACGGGAACGCTGACCCTGATCCTCGCCGTGTGGACCTGGGTTGCCGAGCCGCGCAGATGGCTGAAAAAACTTGCGATTTTCGCTGTGGCGCTCGTGTCCTTGCAAGGCGTGCTCGGCGGACTGCGGGTCGTATGGCTTTCCCTGGACCTTGCCGTGGTTCATGCCTGTATGGCGCAACTGTTCCTCGGTCTTATTGTTGCGATGGCCCTGTTCACGTCGAACGTCTGGCTGGAAGAGAACATAGAGGTTCCCGACTCCAAAAACGCATCCGCCCCATGGCGGATATCGCTCGTAACTCTCGGCCTCCTGTATGTCCAGATTATCCTCGGCGCCCTGCTCCGCCATCCGGGGACGGGCATCGATCCGGTCCTTGTAGTCCTCCATATTTGCGGGGCCATCTTCGTGACCATCGCGATCGCTTATCTGTTCAGATGCGTTTCCAAAAACTTTCGGGCCACGCGCGTGCTGTATCCCGCCGTGCGCTTCTTCGTAATTCTCGTGGGGGTGCAAATCCTTCTGGGCGTAACAGCCTATGTGGTCACGCTGGACGACGCCGGCATGCTCGAACCGAGTAACCTACAGGTGGTGGTGAACACCTCTCATATGGTCATCGGGGCCCTCCTGATGGCCGCTTCCGTGCTGGCTGTCCTCGGCGCATACCGACTAATAGGGCCTGTTACCACTATGCAGCAATGCTCTGTTCCGTCAGGCACGGCGTCAATCAAGGCGCGAGGAGTGAAGTTT
>JANQSQ010000122.1 GCA_028283985.1 Rhodothermales bacterium
CTCGAAGCCGATCTTGCCGCCCGCAGAGAAAATCTGGATATTGTGGGCATCTACCACTCACACCCGGATCACCCGGCCGTTCCTTCCCGAACCGATCTCGAACTGGCGACCTTTCCCGGATACTCCTACGTGATCGTGTCGGTCGAAAACGGGAAAGCCGCGAACCTTTCGGCATGGGCGCTGGCCGAAGATCGCTCACGGTTTCTTCCGGAGGAGATATACGCTCAAACTGCCTCAAAAAAATCATAACCCCACTCGGAATGGCCCACATTTACATTCCCTCCCCACTGCGCGCGTACGTCGACGACCAAAGCACCGTAGATGTCGAAGGAGCCACGGTCGAAGAAGCGCTGGCGAACCTCGTCCGGGAGCATCCGGCGATCGGGAAACACCTGTTTGCCGAAACCGGGAAGCTCCGGCAATTCGTCAACATATATCGGAACGAGGAAGACATCCGGTATCTGGACCGCGAAAAAACCGCGCTGGGTCCGAAGGACGAAATCTCGATCGTGCCGTCCGTGGCCGGAGGAGCGGAAGGCGATGCCTGCATGCCGCATACCCTGAAACCGGAAGAAATCAGGCGGTACAGCCGGCATCTCACCCTCCCGGAATTCGGGATGGAGGGGCAAAGAAAGCTCAAAACCTCGTCCGTGCTCGTCGTGGGTGCAGGCGGGCTCGGGTCTCCGCTGGCACTGTATCTCGCCGCCGCCGGCGTCGGAAAAATAGGCATCGTGGACTTCGACGTAGTGGATGAAACCAACCTGCAACGGCAGATTCTTCACGGGACAAAAGATGTGGGGCGAAAAAAACTCGCGTCGGCCCGCGAGACGATCCATGACATAAATCCGTTCGTCGAGGTGGAAACTTTCGACGCGGCGCTCACCAGCGAAAATGCGCTCGATATTCTTTCGGGGTATGACATCGTTGCAGACGGCACGGACAATTTTCCCACGCGCTATCTGGTCAACGATGCATGCGTGATGCTGGGCATCCCGAATGCCTATGCTTCGATCTTCCGATTCGAGGGGCAGGCATCGGTATTCGGCGCAAAAGACGGGCCGTGTTACCGTTGTCTGTATGAAGAACCCCCTCCTCCGGGGCTCGTCCCGTCCTGTGCAGAGGGAGGCGTGCTGGGCATTCTTCCAGGGATGGTCGGCACCGTACAAGCCACCGAAGTGATCAAGATGCTCTCCGGTATCGGAGAACCGCTTATCGGGCGACTGCTGGTCATCGACGCGCTCGGCATGCGCTTCCGGGCCCTGCATATCCGGCGCAACCCGGCCTGCCAGGTGTGCGGCGATCATCCTTCCCAGACTGAACTCATTGATTATCAGGCTTTCTGCGGCATTCCCGTACAATCGAACGGCAACACCATGAACCAGGAAACATCCCTCCCCGAAATCACGGTACGCGAATTAAAGAGCAGGATCGATCAGGGGAACCGCCCCTTTATTCTGGATGTGCGCCAGCCGCACGAGTACGACATCGTGAACCTTGACGGCACGCTCATTCCACTGGATGAACTGGCCGATCGGCTGGACGAACTGGAAGATCACAGGGATGCGGACATTGTGGTCCACTGCCGCTCGGGTGGACGCTCTTCGCGGGCCGTCCAATTGATGCACGAGCACGGGTTCGAGCACGCCCTGAACCTGAAAGGCGGCGTGCTGGCCTGGAGCGATGAAATCGATCCCTCCATGCCACAGTACTAGGGCCTGTTAACACTATACAGCGGCGCTCTGTGGGGCCTGCCACACTGCTTCGTCATTCCTTGCCAGCGCATCCCTCCCAGCCTCTGAGCTTTGCGGACTTAATCAGAGTATCCCATCATGATCTATAAAACCGTTCAGGGTGTGGACGTACCCGCGCTTGGGCTGGGCACCTATCTGCTTACGGGGCGGGCCTGCCGGCGCAGCGTGGCGGAGGCTATCGATACAGGATACCGGCACATCGACAC
>JANQSQ010000152.1 GCA_028283985.1 Rhodothermales bacterium
ACGGAACAGAGCATCGCTGTATAGTGGTAACAGACCCTAAAGATATGTCGTCCCGGATGGTATCCTGGCGGGGTAACAGGCCCTATATGCACTCCCTGAGCGTGGCGGTCACGGTGCGGCTCCCGCGCACCGCTTTTTTCCACTGGACAAGAATGGGACTTTGGTATCTGCCCTGCAAAATGGACCCGCATCCATCTGAGAGACCGTCACATACCACCAGAAAACGAATGGATCGCTTCATGCCCAGAAAGTGCGATGCAGGCGCAGTGAATAGCCGGCGGACGGTCCGATCCGTGAACAATTTACTGAGCCCGGGAACGTTCAGGGTTTTGTTTACCATCCGAACGAAGTCGTACTTGACATACTGCCAGGCTTTACCGGGGATGGCCAACGGATTACGGAAAAGATACTGCCCTCCTGCTGCGGCGTATTGCAAAGGGTTTTTCAACACCGAAGCAAGGTCATGCTGAATCAATAGCGTTTCGTACTCATTGACGGTAAGCCCCGCTCCGGGCTGGTTGGGATCCAACTCGAATTCTATCCATCCTTTTTCAAGCCCATGCTGACGAATGAGCTCCTGGGATTTCTCGAAAAGACCCACTTGCTCGCTATTCAGATTGATCGAATCAATATCCCGATCAGAGGTTGGCGCCTCGAGTTCGAACCGGTCGACAAAGCGATCCTTATTGAAGCCAACGATGGTAGATAACCGGCGGCGCTTCTGATTTTTGTGATTCACTCCATCCAGATCTACAAAGTAAACGGGCTGGCCCCGTTCGTTGTGATAGGATACGCACGTTTGGAGACCGGAACTGATAAAGCTGAGATGCGAATCCGCGTTGGGCGGCTCATTTTCCCGTTCTTCTTCCGTCAATTCCGTACGCAGGGACATATTGTCATGCTGATAGCTTTTACCCGGCGGAAAAAGCTTCTGAAAGGTCTGTAGAAAAGCGTGTATGGAATCCAGGCTGTGATTCAGTCGCTGCGCCAGTGCCTGATCGATATACCCACCCGTGGTATGATGAGAACAGTAGAGGACCCGGGCGTATTCGTCAAGGATATCTCCATGTCGCTCGCGGATGCACTGCTGCACATTGATCACATCCAGGCGGGTAACCGGCGTTAATTCAACCTTAAGTTCAGTCATGGGATTAGTATGATGGTAAAACTCTTTTCATAGATCACATAGCGCGAGAAAAATACAGACTTATAATATAACCAGCCACTTTGTGAACGCAAAAAACGCCCACATATTGCCCCGCAGAGCGCCGCTGCATAGTGGTAACAGGCCCTAATCCATCGAAAACGGTGAATCCGGCTGGTCCTCATACCGGATTTCGTCTACCGGCTCGCTTTTACCCTCTCCTGCGTAGAGCCGGTTCGGGCAATTCACGATCCAGGCATCTTCCGCGCCTACGTTACGGTAGGCATGCACAACTCCAGGAGGAATGAGCACCGCCGCAGGGCGGGCCACGCCGAATTCTTCCCGGAAACGACACCCGAAAGAGGGAGAGTCGGGGCGTGCATCCCAGAGATACAATCGGAAGGCGCCGCTGAAAAAAAGAAACAGGTCTGTTTGCGCCACATGTTCGTGTGGCCCGCGAACCACCCCTGGGTGCGTCAGGGAAACGTACCCCATCCGGGGATGCATCGCCTTCGGCAGTTCGTCGCATCGGAAGAACTCGGCCAGCCAGCCGCGATCGTCTTCGTAAAACCGGAGGGGACGGATCTTGCAGCCGTCTATTTCGCCTTGCTTCCAGGCAGGAAATACCGCACTCACTGGTTATTCAAGAATAGAAGTTCTTCATAAACGAGATTGCGGGCCAGCTCATTCGCCTCGTGCCACCCGTCCATCGTGCCCGCATCTCCCCACCAACTGTTCAACACCCCCCACGAAAGCCGACCTTCCTGGATGTAAGCATTGCTCACATCGCTTATTTCGTACTCTCCACGGGCGCTTGGAGACAGTCCTGCAATGATGTCAAACACTCCGGCGTCGTAAAAATAGAGGCCGGTCACGCAGTAGTTACCTGGCGGGGTAGAGGGTTTTTCGATAATCTCGACAATGCGGTCCCCGTCGAAACGAGGGACGCCATAGCGTTCCGGATCGGGCACTTCTTTTAGCAGCACCCGGGCTCCTGAACCATCTGTCTCCAGTTGCCGCCGGAATGCGGTAACCTGATTCCCGATATCCTCTCCGATGATGTTGTCTCCAAGAATGACAAGCAGGGGATCGCCCGCCGTGAACGATGCGCAAAGCGCAAGGGCCTGCGCAATACCGCCGGGCTCGTCCTGTACGCGAAAGGTCAAATCAAGCCCGAGATCGCGCCCGCTTCCCAGAAGATTCACCACATCCCCCATATGTCCGGGGCTTGTAACCACGGCCACTTCCCGGATGCCCGCCCGGCGCATCCGCGCGAGGGGGTGAAAAATCATCGGGTAGCGGCCTACCGGAAGCAAGTGCTTGTTGGTAATCCTGGTCAGCGGATACAAACGGCTTCCCAGCCCGCCGGCTAAAAGAATGCCTTTCATAGGTTGATCTGCGGGCATGTAATCAGGATATATACCGGGATGGGTTATGTGCGGGCCACATACTGCTCGTTATACCATCTGCGCCAGGATTCGTCGAGTACGGCCTTTAACCACTCCTCATTTTCCAGATACCACGCAATGGTGGCATCGATCCCCTGCAGAAGATCGTGCCGGGGGCGCCAACCGAGTTCGCGTCGCACTTTCGAGGTGTCCATGGCATACCGGTAATCGTGGCCGGGGCGGTCTTTTACGAGAGACACGAGTGCTCTGGATGCGCCTTCCGGCCGATTCAGCGCCCGGTCAACCCTGTCCAGCACGAAATGTACGAGTTCAAGATTCGTACGACAGGTTTCGCCGCCTACGCCATAGGTTTCCCCGTCGGCACCCGAAAGGAGAATGGTTTCAAGCGCTTCGCAATGATCCGCCACGAAAAGCCAGTCGCGAATGTTTTCTCCCTTGCCGTAGATTGGAATCTCGTTTTCTTTCATGGCCCGGACAATAACCAGCGGCACGAGTTTCTCCGGGAATTGCCGGGGGCCGTAATTGTTCGAACAGTTCGAAACGACAACCGGCAGGCCATACGTTTGCCCCCAGGCGCGCGCAAAATGATCCGCAGAGGCTTTCGAAGCCGAATAAGGAGACCGCGGATCGTACGGCGTCGTTTCGGAAAAAAGGCCTTCAGGACCAAGGCTTCCGTATACTTCGTCTGTCGAGACGTGATGGAAACGATAGCGTCCTGTTTCGAACTCGTCGGGATTCCAGGCGGCCCGGGCCTCTTCCAGCAGGGTGGCCGTACCCAGCACATTGGTCTCCACAAAGGACAGGGGAGACTGAACGGAACGGTCTACATGACTCTCTGCAGCAAAATGCACTATGGTAGAAAACGCATACTCTCTGAACAGATTACGGACTATATTCCGGTCGGAGATGTCGCCATGCACAAAAAAATAGTTTTCCGCCTTCTCGACTGGCGCAAGATTCATAAGGTTGCCTGCGTACGTCAGGGAATCGAGGTTCACGAACAGTACCTTGGGATAGCGCGGCGCCATCCTGAGCAGGAAATTGGACCCGATGAATCCGGCGCCCCCGGTAACCAGCACGGATCGAGGGACGTGTTTACGATGTGTTCGGAGAGCGTTCGGATCCACAAAAAGCGCAGGGAATGCATGGGCGAAGAACGAAATGCATCGCCGGGCTTTATACAGTACGCGTCCGACGCGGTTTCGCGGACAGGCGCTCTCCATGCAACATAGCAAGGAGCTTGATATGGCTCAGGAAAACGGGACGAACGCCCCGCAAAAGAACAGCCCGTTGTATCTGCTGGACGCTATGGCGCTGGCCTATCGCGCCCATTTTGCGTTCATCGGCAGGCCCCTGATAAATTCACGGGGCCAAAACACCTCAGCGGCATACGGCTTTACCAATACCCTGCTGAAACTGATCGAAGATCACGGGATCACCAATATCGCGGTGGTTTTCGATGTCGTAGGTCCGGGAGCAGGCACGTTCCGCGACGAACTGTTCGAGGAATACAAGGCGAATCGGAGTCCGATCCCTGAAGATCTTGCCGAAGCGCTTCCCTGCATCAAGGATATTGTGGAAGCTGCCGGCGTGGCTGTGCTCGAGGTGCCTGGAGTGGAAGCCGATGATGTCATCGGCACCCTGGCGCATCAGGCGGCCAAAGAAGGAACCGATGTGGTGATTGTGTCTCCCGACAAGGATTTTCAGCAACTTCTCGACGAGCGTATTTCCATGTTCCGTCCCGCTCGCCGGGGAGAAGCCTTCGAACCTGTCACGGTGGATACGTTCCGGGAAAAATACGGTCTTCCGCCGATCCGGTTCATTGATCTGCTCGCACTCATGGGAGACGCCAGCGACAACGTGCCCGGAGTACAGGGTATTGGCGAAAAAACGGCGGGAGCGTTGATCCGGGAGTACGGCTCCGTGGAAACGCTCCTTGAACATGCGGAGGAAGTGAAAGGCAAGCGCGCTCGAGAAGGCCTGCTTGCCCACCGTGAAGAAGCTTTACTCAGCAAACAGTTGGTTACGATCAAGACGGACGTGGAGCTTGATATCACACCGACAGAACTTGTGCGCTCCCGGCCAAACCGTGAAGCACTGCTTTCCCTGTTCAACGACCTCCAGTTCAACACGTTTTTCCGGAAAGTGAAGGACGGAACGTTTGCGCAGATTGCCGGGGAACCCGGGCAAAGCGGAGAAGGGGGGGGAGCAAAGGCCAGTGTCCCGGAAATACAGAACGAGGAAGCGCCCCGTCCCGCATTTTTTGCCACGGAGCCTGCCGATTCCTCCGATCCGGCGTCGTACGACCCGGAAACGGTGGCCTACCGTCTCATAAGCGACAGGGAAACCTTGCAGGCGGTCGTTGAAGAATTACAGGCACTGGACCGGTTCGCCTTTGACACGGAAACCACCTCGGTCGATCCGATGTGGGCGTCGCTGGTGGGTATTTCTTTTGCGCAAGAAGCAGGAAAAGCCTGCTACATCCCAACGCCCTTACCGGATGGAACGTCCACAGCCGATATCCTCGCCCTGCTTGAACCGATTCTCCGCGGCAATGCGCTCAAAATCGGACAGAACGTCAAGTATGACGTCGTTACGCTGGAGCGGCACGGAATGCGCGCGAAAGGCCCGTTCTTCGATACCATGGTGGCGCATTACCTGTTGTCCCCCGAAGAACCGCACGGCCTCGATTCGCTGGCGCTGAAATTTCTGCGCTATAAGACCATTCCGATCGAGGAGCTCATCGGGACGGGAAAAAATCAGCTGTCGATGCGGGACGTGCCTCCGGACAAGACCTGTCCATACGCTTGCGAGGATGCAGACATCGCCTTGCGTTTGGCGGATACGCTTGCCGCCAGACTGAAGGAAGACGATTTACTGGAAATTGCGGAACTGATAGAGTTTCCTCTTCTGCGCGTGCTGGCGGACATGGAAATCGCCGGCGTCCGCGTCGATCCGGATATGCTGGCAGCGCTCTCCGAAGAGATGGGCGCCCACATTCGCGGTCTTGAGGAAAAGATCCACGAAGAGGCGGGGGAAACCTTCAATATCGGTTCCACGCGTCAGCTCGGCCGCATCCTGTTTGAGAAGTTGAACCTGCCGATCGTGTCAAGAACGTCCACAGGCGCCCCTTCCACTAAAGAAGATGTCCTGGAGACCCTTGCAGCGAGGCACCCCTTGCCGGCATTGATTCTCGAATGGCGCAAGTTTTCCAAGTTGAAAAGCACCTATGTCGATAGCCTCGGCAAATTGATCCACCCCGATACCGGCCGCATTCACACCAATTACAACCAGACGGTGGCAGCCACAGGAAGGCTTTCCTCGGCAGGGCCGAACCTGCAAAACATTCCAATCCGGACGGACAAGGGCAGGGAGATCCGCAAGGCGTTCGTCCCCAAAAAGGGATGGAAATTGCTTTCGTCCGACTACGTACAAATTGAACTCCGCATTCTGGCTTCCATGAGTGGAGACAAAACGCTCAGCGAAGCATTCCGGCAAAAGGAGGACGTGCATAGAACTGTAGCTGCAATGATATACGATATTCCACCTGAAGAAATACATGAAGATCAACGACGCAAGGCGAAAGAAGTGAATTACGGCATTCCCTACGGTATTTCCGCATGGGGCCTGGCCCAGCGGCTGCGGTGTCAGGTCGGAGAAGCCCAGGAATTGATTGACGCCTATCTGAAAACGTACCCGGCGGTTACAGCCCATATCAACAGGGTGATCGAAGAGGCCCGCGAAAGAGGATACGTCCGGACGATTCTCGGGCGCCGGCGTTTTGTACCGAATATCGATTCGCGCAATCGAACCCAGCGATCTTTTTCCGAGCGTGTCGCCGTGAACATGCCGATCCAGGGATCACAGGCCGATATGATCAAGATCGCCATGGTGCATATAGCCCGCAGGCTGAAGCAGGAAAGTCTCGCGGCGCGTATGTTGCTGCAGGTGCATGACGAACTCGTGCTCGAAATGCCGCCGGAGGAAATCGATACGGTACAGGCAATAGTCCGTCAGGAAATGGAATCGGCGCTCTCGCTCGATGTGCCCATTGAGGTACATATGGATACAGGCGATAATTGGCTCGACGCACATTGATGAACATACCGGAAGGCTTCGTATTCGAGGAAGCGTCGGAAGGCGTTGAGGCATACCGTCTCGAGGAAAACGGCTTGCAGACATTGTTGCTCCGGGACGCCACGGCCCCCGTCGCAACATTCATGATTACCTATCGGGTGGGCAGCCGCCACGAGCCGGAGGGGCTCACCGGCGCCTGCCATTTTCTCGAACACCTGATGTTCAAGGGATCGGCCCGGTTCAACAAGCAGGCCGGTACGTCTGTGTTCAATGTGTTGCAGCGCGTGGGGGCCCGCGTCAACGCCACGACCTGGCTGGATCGGACGAACTATTACGAGATGCTTCCCGGAGAACACCTCCCCCTTGCCGTGGAAATAGAGGCGGATCGTATGCGGGGCGCCTTGCTGCAGGATGAGGACATGGAGCGGGAACGCACCGTGATCCTGAACGAGCTGGATCGGGGAGAAAACGACCCGGTCCGCAAGCTTTTCCATGAGGTATGGGCTGCTGCCTTCACGGTGCACCCCTACCATCATCCCGTGATCGGGTGGCGGGACGATGTCGAGCGGCTGACGCCCGCCGGTTTACGGCATTTCTACGATACATACTACCGGCCCGACAATGCGACGGTAAGTATCATCGGGGATTTCGACAAAATGGAGGTATTGGGGCTTGTACGCCGCCATTTCGGCCGAATCGCGAGCCCCGAAGAAGCCTTGCCTGCCATGCGCGTGTGCGAACCGCCTCAAGAGGAAGCACGCCGTGTGGTCGTACGCCAGGCGGGTTGGCAAGGGGCTGTGATGGTCGCTTGGAAATCACCCCAAGGCCTTGAGGCGGACACGGACGCGCTCGATATGCTGTCTGCCATTCTTTCTGCCGGTAAGAACGGCCGCCTGTACCGCCGGCTGACAGACACCGGACTCACGACAAGCGCCTGGGCCGGGATTTCCCGATTTTGCGATCCGGGTCTGGCGTATGTTTTTGCAAGACCGGCCCCCGACAGAACCCATGAGGCAGTCGAAGCCGCCATCTATGAGACAGTGAACGAGATCAAGGAGAACGGCATCACGGAAGAGGAACTCCAACGGGCCCGAAACCAGCGCAAGGCACAGGCCGCGTTTAGCCGGGACGGGTCGTTTTCGGCCGCTGCGGAACTCAACGAGGCCATTGCCGCCGGAGACTGGAAACTTTACACCACGATGCAGGACCGGATCAATCAGGTAACCGGAGCGCACATACAGCGTGTCGCGCAGGAGTATTTCGTGGAGAATAGCTGTACGACCGGGTACTATATACCCGACGAAGGAGCCGTCTCATGAATGTTTCCCCGCAGAGACAGGCCCGCGCCCCGTCCTTCGCCGAGCGTATTTCCGAGCGTCTTGTCGGCCCCTGCCGGCTCATCATGCTGCGTACGCCTATCCACAATGTCGTAACGTGGTGCGGCTCGTTCCATAGCGCCCCGGACATGGGCAATAAAGAAGAGTTGCTGCTGCAGCACCTGGTCGTATCCATGCTGGACAAGGGTGCCGGAACACTGGATCGATTCGCCCTGTCGGAAATTCTGGAAAACAAGGGAGCGGAGTTGGCATTTTCATCGGATGTTCTTCGTATCGATTTTTCGGGCCGCGCCCTGAAAAAGGACGTTGCTGAAGTGCTGGGCCTGACCGCTTTGCAATTGCGGGAACCATTACTGGCCGAGGAAGAACTTGCCAAGGCGAAAGAAAGAATTTCAGCATCCATAAAGCGGTCGATGGAAAGTACGAGCGCCCAGGCATCCGGGGCGCTGCGGCGCCGGATATACGGTGTCTCGCATCCTAACTATATACGGGAATTTGAGGAGCAGTTGGAGCAGTTGCAAAGCCTCTCGATAGACGATGTCCGGGCGTATCATGCCGCGCATTTCGGCGCGAATAAATTTACGCTCGTAGTTGCAGGAGATGTGGACGAGCATGCAGTGAACGAAGCGGTGGAAACCCACTTTGGGGGATGGCCAGCCCACGATGCATCGCCGCACTTCGCTAAAACACCGGAAGAACACGCCCCCGGCTCGTCAACCGTGGTCATCCCCGATAAGGAAAATGTGGATGTGCGCCTCGGGCATGCCCTTGCGATACGGCGGGACGATCCCGATTACATTCCCGCCTTTCTCGCCAACTTTGCACTGGGCGGAAATTTCTCGGCACGGCTGATGCAGACCATTCGCGACGAAATGGGTTTGACGTACGGCATCGCCGCATCCCTGTCGGGCGTTTCCACGGAATACGACGGGCACTGGCAAGTGGCGGTAACCCTGTCGAAGGAATATGTGCAGCGGGGGATAGAGGAAACCGTCAAACAAATTCGTCGCTTTGTCGCCGGCGGCGTTACCCCGGAAGAGCTCCAGGAGAAGAAAACCACGGTAACGGGAGCGTTCAAGGTAGGGCTTTCCACTACATTCGGGCTGGGGAAGACACTTCTCAGCAATGTGGAACAGGGATTCGAGATAGCATATCTCGACGAATTTCCGGATAAAGTGGAGAGCGTTTCGGTGGACGAAGTCAATAGAGCGATCGCACAAATATTCGTCCCCGACGCAATGCACGTCACGCTGGCCGGAAATGTCCGGGAAGGAGATGTTTGCCTGTAGGATGCCCTGATCAAAACCGCTTCGATCAGCGCTTCACGTTCGTGCGTGAAGCGCCCTTCGGGAGGCAGAGGGGGGTGGCAACCATCGGATGCGGTCCCCGGTATCCTTTTACCCGGCTGTTTTGGGCCCGGTGACGGCCTTGTCCGGACTCGGGAAGATAAGCGCGAGCAGTATGTAGGCAATAATCGCAGGAGGTCCGCCGGTAAAGATCAGGACAATCACGAATGCTACACGGACCAGCGTAGTATCCAGGTCGAAATATTCCGCAATGCCGGCAGCGACCCCTGCAATCTTTTTGTCGTGAGACTTTGTAAGCTGTTTTTTCACGCCTTTTGCCCTGGATTTGGTCTTACTCGACTTCGGTGCTTTGTATTTCCTCCGGGGGCGCCACGACAGCACGCCAAACCCCAGAAGGATAATCAGAATCCCTGCCATCCAGGGGAGCATCTCGGCAAGGGCGCGAACGCTGTACCCTTGCCAGATACCTGTTTCCTGAACGATATAGACGGCGCCCACAAGAATAAGGGAAAGCCCGGCTATCATGGGCAGATTCCAGAACTGTTTGCCCGGCGTCTCGCTTTCCTCAAACAGAAAGCGTTCCATTTCTTCGTCCGACAGCGTTCCGGGATCCGCAAGTTGAGGTTCTTCTTCAGGCATATCCTTCAGCAATAGATAGAGGAGTTGGCAGGTTAGCGGTCACTGACCGGGGCCAGGTCATGCGGCCCATGACCGATCCGCACAAGACCCGGTTATGCCCATACGTGTACGTAACAAAACCGTCCAAGGTTACACAGGGGCTTCCGTTCGGACCGCCTCCTCCTCCGTGACAAGGATGTCCATACGCATATCATGCGGTTCGGAGGGAATGGAATCTATCAGGCAGGCCTGATACGTTACGCCGATTCGGACAGCCTCGAGACCTTGCAGAAAGGTATCATAGTATCCTTTTCCGTACCCGACCCGATGGCCATCCCGGGCGCCCCCGAGCATTGGGACAATAACCGTATCGATCCGGCGAGCTGGCACCTGTTCGCTTCCTGCAGGTCTGGGAATCCCCCATGGAGGCTCCATAGTGGGTTCTTCTCCCGTATATCGCACCGCGTACATGGATGGAACGCCGATATCCGGCACCAGGGGAAGGGCCACCGCCACACCCTGCTCCCGGAGCCGGGCAATCAGCGAACGCATGTCCGGTTCGCGCCGCCTGGTCATCGGCCAGTATGCAAAAACGAACCCGGCTCGGTCCAATTCGGGAAGCGCAAAAATCCGCTCCACCATAGCGGCGCTCTTTCGGGCATAGTCGCCCTCCGTCAGGCCCTTCCGGTAGTTGTCGAATTGCTTGCGCAACCCCGGCTTTTCGTTCGCATCCGCTTGGTTGTGGTGGGATATCATGGGTTATAGCGTGTGCGCAGGAAGCATTTTATGGAGATTTCAGATAAAAAGCGGAGGGATTGTGGTTGATCCGGGTATCCTGATTTCATATCTTATCAGGCTATAAAAAATAAACAAGCGCGGGGTTTCATCGTTCATCTTTCGCCGGAATAGAATGATGACAACCTTGTTTCTATATACGCAAGCCATTTTTGTGTAGCTCACGTCATCGTCATCATGTTTGAAAGCCTCTCGCAAAAGGTTGAAGGCGCGTTAAAACGCGTCAGTGGCCAAGGGCGCATCAACGAATTGAATGTCGCGAGCATGATGCGCGATATTCGGCGCGCCCTGCTTGAGGCCGATGTAAACTACCAGGTTGCACTCGATTTTACGGAACGTGTTCGCAATGAGGCGCTTGGAGAAGCTGTTCTGTCGTCGGTTTCTCCCGGACAGCAACTCGTAAAACTGGTGTACGACGAGTTGGTGCGCCTCCTCGGAGATGATCACAAAGGCATTACTCTCACACAATATCCACCCACGGTCGTGCTGGTGGCCGGTCTGCAAGGGTCCGGCAAAACGACTTTCTGTGCAAAGCTGGCCCACTATTTCAGGCAGCAGGGCAGCACCCCGTTACTGGCGGCGGCGGATGTATATCGCCCGGCAGCGGTAGCGCAACTCGAGACGCTGGCCCGCTCCATCGATATACCGGTTTATTCTGTGATGCAG
>JANQSQ010000169.1 GCA_028283985.1 Rhodothermales bacterium
CGCTTGGCCCGGAGCGCAAGGCCGCGCTCAAACGCGAGGCGGATATCCGGTTGGATGTAGCACCTTCTCAATCATGAAAAATCAGCCTGTACGATGCCCACAGACTATGATCTCATTGTCATTGGAGGCGGCGCAGCCGGCCTCACTGCTTCGGGGGTAGGCGCCAGTTTCGGCGCCCGCACCCTCATGGTGGAGCAGGCCCGACTCGGCGGCGACTGCACCTGGTACGGTTGCGTACCCAGCAAAGCGCTCCTGAGCGCAGCGCACGCGGCGCACAGCGCGCGAAGATGCGGAGAGTTCGGCGTTCGGACGGGCGAGGTGTCGGTGGATTTTTCGGAAGTCGTCGCGGGGGTCCACGCGTTGCGCGACCACATTTACGAAGAGGCGGACGCCCCGGAGATTTACGAAAACATGGGGATCGATGTGAAACAGGGAACCGCCCGGTTTACAAACCCCGGGACCATCGAGATCGCCTCGGATGGAGCGACGGAACGGTTCTCCGCGCGCCGGTTCATCATCGCTACGGGGGGCCGGGCCTTTATTCCTCCAATCGAGGGCCTTCGGGAGGCGCCCTTCCTCACAAACGAAACCATCTTTGAACTGACCGAACAGCCCCGGCATCTTATCGTGCTCGGAGCCGGCCCCATCGGCACCGAGATGGCGCAGGCATTCCGGCGCCTCGGGTCCGACGTCACCGTGATTGACCGGGAACCCCGCATTCTCTTTCGGGACGACGAGGAACTTGCGGGCATGCTGCAGGCCCGCCTCGAAGAAGAGGGCATCCGGTACGTGCTGAACGCGAACGTATCCTCTGTGCAGGAGCGAGGAGACGGCATAGCCGTGCGGATCGATGGCGCCGGAACCTCGGGCGATAATCCCGAAAACCTTGTCCTCCATGGCGATGCGCTTCTTGTGGCCGCCGGACGGAAACCCAATGTCGCGGCGCTCAACCTCGAGGCCGCGGGGGTGGCGTATGACGCACGAGGTATCAAGGTGGACGACCGGTGCAGGACCTCCCGCTCCGGGATCTACGCCGTCGGGGACGTGGCCGGCCGATTCGCCTTTACGCACATGAGCGAGCATATGGCCAAGGTGGCGGCGATGAACGCCCTGCTGAAAGCGCCTGCAAAAATCGACGCCGCGCACCTGCCCTGGACCACCTATGCCGACCCCGAACTGGCGCATGTGGGCGCCACGGAAGATGCGCTCCGCGCGGCAGGCAGGAAATACGAGACGCTCCGGTTCCCGTATGACAAGATCGACCGCGCCATCACCGAGCGGGAGGATTACGGCATGAT
>JANQSQ010000175.1 GCA_028283985.1 Rhodothermales bacterium
CTGCATATCTGGATCAACAAGTTCGGCTTTGAGGACGCCGACGAGGTCATTCCCCAGTTTCTCGCCGTATTTCGTTTTTAGGGCCTGTTACCACTATGCAGCGATGCTCTGTTCCGTCAGGCACGGCGTCAATCAAGGCGCGAGGAGTGAAGTTTGGCGGTTCCAAATGAGCGACGAGCAACGAAGAGCGACGCCGTGACCGGCGGAACCCGAAGGGC
This sequence comes from Rhodothermales bacterium, assembly GCA_028283985.1. Classification (GTDB taxonomy): domain Bacteria; phylum Bacteroidota; class Rhodothermia; order Rhodothermales; family VXPQ01; genus VXPQ01. The sequence goes on from JANQSQ010000175.1 coordinate 219, forward strand.
GGGGCCTGTTTTCCCGTCAGCGGACATCCTCCCGGATCCACTTCATAAAGGACACGGCGAGGATAACCAGAATCGCCATCAACGGGATGGATACCAGGATGGAGGACGCCTTCAGCGCGTCTATACTCTCCTGCTGCTGCCCCCCTGCGAACATCAACGTAAGAGACACGCACGCGAGCACCACGGCCCAGAAAATGCGATGCCACCGGGCCGGTTCGACAACCCTTCCTTGCTCTTTCGTGGCCACCGCAGCCAGCACATAGGCCGCGGAGTCCAGAGTGGTCGCCCCGAAAATGAAAGCCAGCGCAACAAAAAGCGCCACGGGCGGCGCGGCCACCGGAAGCACCCGCCCGCCTACTGCGGCAATGGTTGCTATGATCGCCTCGGGCGCCTGATCGGCAGCCACCATCTCCACCAGGTTTTGCGATCCTTCCAGATCGAAAAACATACCGGTGTTGCCAAGCACGCCAAAAACGAGCCAGCATCCCAGCGACCCGGCAATCATCTCGCCCAGAATCACTTCGCGGACGGTGCGCCCCCTCGATATGCGGGCGATGAAGAGCCCCATGAACGGCGCATACGCTACCCACCAGGCCCAGTAAAAAATGGTCCATTCTTCGGCAAAGGTGACGCCGGACTCCGCAGAGGCCACGCCGGACGCCGCAATCGCACTGCCGGCCTTGGCGACTGAATCGGCATAGAAACTCATCTTGATGAAATTCTGAAATATCAGCCCGACGCTATGGGTGAAGGAATCGATAATGAACATCGTCGGACCGAACACCAACACAAACGCCATCAGCGCAGCGACCAGCCAGACGTTGATGTCGCTGAGGACCTTGATCCCCTTTTTCAACCCGGAATAAACGCTGAATCCGAACAGGGCGCTCCAGATCACTATGACGAAGGCGTCAAGGTAGAAGGTGCGCTCGAGGCCGAACAGGTCTGCAATACCTGCGGAAATGAGGGGCGTGCTGAGCCCTATGGACGTCCCCACCCCTCCGAGCAGGCCCAGAATGAACACGATGTCGATGATCTTTCCCGGCAGGCCGGTAGCCGCCCGAGTGCCGATCGCACCTTCGCACGCCGCCGAAAGACGCAGGACGGGCCGCCCCCGGTTCCAGTACAGGTACCCGAGAGGAAGCACCGGCACGCAATAGATGGCCCAGGCGAGCGGCCCCCAGTGGAACATGCCATAGGCGGCGGCCCACTCTATGGCTTCCTTGGACCGGGGTTCGATATCGAACGGGGGTTCCGTGTAGTAATAGGCCCATTCGATCGTGCCCCAATAGATGACACTGGCCCCGATGCCGGCGCAAAACAGCATGGCGGCCCAGCTGAACAGCGAAAACTCCGGCGGGCTGTCGGGGCCGCCGAACCGGATACGTCCGTATTTCCCCAGGGCCACGTAGAGCAGAAAACCGAAGACGACCACGAAAAACCACAGATGCAGCCATCCGAGGGTCCGGGTCATCCAGTTCATGGCGTTGCCCAGCACTTCCGCGCCGCCGGACGGGAACATAATCAACGGGACGATCAGGCAAAGAACCCCGCCGAAGGTAACCCAAAAAATGACCTTCTCTATCTTTGGCCCTTGCACAGGGGTATCCCTTCTTTCCTTGCCATACTTTCCGGAATCGGGGCAAATCCGGTCATGACCCTACTTGCCGCCGAGCGCAATCGCATTGGATAATATACGGAATGCGCCCGGGACCCCGTACGGCACCTGGCGGTGAAGGGCCAGCGAAAGGTAGCTGTAGTGCCCTGCCCCCACCTCTGAGGCCAACCATATGCCCTGCTGCGGCGCCTGCCCGGTATCCTGCGTTTCCACCAGCGGAGTGTAAGCAGCATCCCACTCCGTGAAGAACTTGGAGCCCCGCTGCTCGATCCAGTGGTCGAAATCGGCCAGGGTAATCGCGTTGGGCGTGGTCAGGAGAGGATGATCCGGCGCAAGAATACGCACGGGAGAATCCTGTTCGGAAACTTCCTGCGCCCCCCGGGGCAATTCGGCAGGATGCGCCGCCATGTCGTTCGGCACGAATTCCTGGGTCTGATACAGGATAATCAGGTTGCCGCCCGCCGCCGCATAATCCAGCAGGCGCCGGTTATGCTCCACAAGGTCCTGCCGCACGGCGTACGCCCGCGTCCCTACAACGATGGTATCGAAGTGGTCCAGGGAACCGCTCGCCAGATCCCCCTCGCCAAGCAATTGCACAGAGGCGCCGAGGTTTTCGATCGCAGCGGGCACCTCGTCGCCCACGCCCATGACGTACCCCACCTGCATGCCGTCCAGCCGGGCGACCGGCACGGAGAGGATGGTGATTTCCGCCGGCATCCGGAGACGGGCAAGCGGCAAATCCCGGTGCTCGATGACCTGGTAGCCATTCCGGTATTGCCGGCGATCCCCCCCTTCCCCGGACTCGGCCATGGCCTGGATCTTCGCTTCACCGGACCAGTCCGCAGGAGGCTGCACCATAAAACGCGCCTCGACGACTTCGCCCCGGTTCCGGAACGCATGTTGTACGGAGGCCGGATCGCTCGTCCAGCCCTCAGGCAGTTCAATGGCTATGTCCGCAACGACCGAATCCGCAATAGCCTCGACGCGCACAAGCACCGGGACCGCCTCCACGGCGCCGGCATCCTCTATGCCCATCGGAAGGACATGCACGCGCGGACTGATCGAAACGGACAAATCGGGAAGCATTTCCACCCGGCGGGCAAGGAAACCGAAAGGCAAGCGGGATACGTACCCGGTGACGGGCATCGTCCGCACGATCTCCACCCCGTCCACCTCCAGAAGCACCTGTACGGACAAGGCCATGGGCCGCCAGGGCAAGTGCATCGCCGAAGAAGGCTCCAGAATCCGATACATGTTCTCGGTGGGGCTGCTGCGCTCGAAATACGGGCCGTCGAAGAGCGGATCCCCCGATCCGACCCTGGCCACGAGCTCCACCTCGTTTCCGGCCCCTTCGTCCGACCGGGCCAATTCGGCAACGCCTCCCTTGTCCCGCTCAAGAACCAGCACTTCGCGCACCGCAATACGATCGGGCAGTTCGCTCTCCACAGCGACGGCAATAGCGGCTTCCTGATTCCTCACCAGCGTAGCGCCCAAGGCCTGATCGGCCAGTTCGGCGCGTATGCGCACGCCCGCTGCGGCTATGATCGCATCTTCGAATTGCTGCGCCTTCACGGATAATTCAAAGGCCGTTTCCGGAAGATCCGCCGCAGCCTCGATGGTGGAGCGCACCAAGCCCAGGCCGCGTACGAGTTCGGAAACCACCTGCTCCGGCGCCAGAAAATCGAAATCCTGCATCACCCCGTCGATCAGGGTCTGAAGCTCGGCAAGGGATGAAGCAACCTCGGGAGACGCCTCTTCCCCTACAAGCGCCGGAAACCCGGGCAGACTCGTATCGATTCCCTCAAA
>JANQSQ010000207.1 GCA_028283985.1 Rhodothermales bacterium
ATTGTTAGTGCATCTTCCGGCAATGTGTCAATGCGATACGTTTATTTGTCGCGTATCAGAATATAAACCTCTCCATCAATACGCATTCTTGTTCACGAACCCGGACCAGAGCGTCATAATCATGATCTTGATATCCAGGCGGAGGGACCAGTTCCGGATATAGAACAGGTCGTACTCGATGCGTTTTTCGATGGAGGTATCTCCCCTCCAGCCATTGACCTGCGCCCATCCGGTGATGCCCGCCTTTACCTTGTGGCGCAGCATGTAGCGGGGCACGCGCTCCCGGAATTGCTCGATGAATACCGGTCGCTCGGGCCGCGGGCCCACGACCGACATGTCTCCCCTGAGCACATTGATGAACTGCGGCAATTCGTCGAGGGAGGTGCGCCGCATAAGCGCGCCGAACCGGGTCGCTCTTTTTTCGCCCGGCTGCGCCCATACGGCGCCGGTGGCGGCTTCGGCGTCCACCGGCATGGACCGGAACTTCAGCATGTCGAACGTGCGTCCGTTCAGCCCCATCCGGTTCTGCCTGTAAAACACAGGTCCGGGCGAGGAGAACTTTACCCCGATGGCAAGAAATAGCAGGAGCGGGGACAGGAGAACGAGCAGCACCGAAGCGAAAACCACGTCCACGATGCGTTTCGTGATGCGGGCGAACTCCAGAGGGGCTTCGTCGATCAGGTGAATGATGGGCAAGCCCTCCACGCTGGTGACCCGGCTGTTCACGATATCGAAGTGAAACAGATCCGGAACGAGGCAGACATGCGCCAGCCGGGTGGACAGTTCGTCCACAAGGGGCTGGATCCTATGCAGGACCGTGAGCGGGAGGGCAATATAGACGTAATTGATGGGGCAGCCTTCCCGTTGGAAACGGTCCACGACGGCCACAGCCTCCGAGATGTCGCCCAGTACGTCTTCCTGATCCTTTTTATGGTCGTCGAGGGAGCCTGCGGTCTCGAAACCGATCCAGGGGTATTGCCGCAGGGCTTCTTCCAATTTGCGTCCGGCGACCCCTGCCCCCAGAATGAGGACGCGGCGCAGGTATAGCCCCCTCTTGCGGGCGCGCCGGAGCAGCATATACATGGCGACACGGGCAAGCACCATCAGCATCGGGGTAATGGCGCCGAAGAGCATCATGTGGAGGCGCGAGAAATACAGCTCGCGATA
>JANQSQ010000221.1 GCA_028283985.1 Rhodothermales bacterium
TATCGCCTTTGAACTTGCAAATGTCTTCTACAACGCCTTCCTGCCCGAACTGGCCCCGCCCCAGCGGATCGGACGCATATCGGGATACGGCTGGGCGCTTGGGTACGCAGGCGGCTTGTGCTGCCTGCTGATCGGGTACTTCGTTTTCGTGGCCCCTGACACGCCTCCTTTTGGACTCGTCCGGGAAACAGGAGCGCATGTGCGAGCCACCAATCTGCTCGTGGCAGCCTGGTATGCAGTCTTTTCGGTGCCTCTTTTCCTCATCCTGAAGAGATCCCTGCCCGCAAAACCGCTCGCTGCCGGGAAGGCCCTGCAAACGTCCATAAAAGAGTTGGGGCGTACGTTGCGCGAAGTGCGCCACTCCAAAGATCTGTTCCGGCTCCTGATCGCCCGTCTGGTCTACAACGACGGCCTCATCACGCTCTTCGCCTTCGGAGGCATCTACGCCACGGGCACGCTCGGATTCTCCACCGAAGACATTTTTCTCTTCGGAATCGCTCTGAACATTGCGGCGGGCATCGGCGCCTGGGCCTTCGGCTTTCTGGACGACCGGCTCGGCGGGCGCGCCACGATCCTTATCAGTCTTGCGGTGCTTACCCTTGGAACGATCATTGCCGTGTTCACGACGAACGTCGAGCTGTTCTGGATTGCGGCAATCCTCGGCGGCATATGCGCCGGTCCGAATCAATCCGCGAGCCGTTCGCTCATGGGGCGATTCATTCCTGCCGGCAAGGAAAACGAATACTACGGGCTGTTCGCTTTCTCGGGCAAGGCGACCGCATTCCTCGGACCGGTGCTGCTGGGCATCGTAACGGGTCTCTTCAACAGCCAACGGGCCGGCATGGCCATCGTGGCGGCTTTCTTCATTGCGGGCGCCCTGCTGCTGCTTCGCGTCAATGAGGAGCGGGGAATGGCCAGCGCCCGGGCATACGGGCAATGAGTCCTGCCTTATCCTCCCGTTTCCTCGACCTGTCGCACGCGGGCTATCTGCCGGGCATTCCAGGCGTCCTCTCCGAAAGGCGTATCGAACCAGCGGTCCAGAATCTCTCTCAGTATAGCCGGCGATGTAGCGCGCAGGCTCAGCGCCAGTACGTTCGCGTGATTCCAGATGCGGGCCCCCTTTGCCGTCTCCCCATCGCTGCACAACGCAGCGCGTATGCCGGGGACCTTGTTGGCCACAATAGAGCACCCTGTACCCGTCCAGCACAACACGATAGCCTCATCCGCCTCACCGTTCCGAGCCGCCCCGATCGCCTTCAGGGTCACCTCCGGCCAATCTGCCGTATCCTTTTCCGATTCGGGTCCGAAGTACAGCGGTTCATGCCCTCGCTGCTCAATTTCTTCGAGCAAGGTTTTGACGAGAGGCAACCATTCGTCCGTGCTGACCGCAATGCGCATGAGATTCGGGAAACGGATTATGGATCAGGATACTCTGAGCCTTTGCGGACTTAATCAGAGTATCCAACAGGGTATGGAATGAAACAATATGTCAAACGCAACCGGACGCCCCCTGCTCCCTTGCGAACCAGTGGTACGATGATTAGGGTCTGTTAACACTATGCAGCGGCGCTCTGCGGGTTCCGCCGGTCACGGCGTCACTCTTCGTTGCTCGTCGCTCATTTGGAACCGCCAAACTTCACTTCTCGCGCCT
>JANQSQ010000256.1 GCA_028283985.1 Rhodothermales bacterium
GCTTGAGATTCTGACCGGGGGCAGTCCTCGCCTTCTGGTCATCGTCGCCGGGTTCGCGCAGCACCGGTCTCTGAGCCAGTTGATGGAAGAACTGGTGCAATTGATCGACGAGCATACCGAGTATTTCCGTGGTCACCTGGAGGCGCTGGCCAGGACCGAGCGCCGGGTGTATCTCGCGGTGATCGATCTTTGGCAGGCATCGAGTACGGGCGAGATCGCAGCGCGGGCCCGCATGGGCGTTCGACCCGTGTCGGCATTGCTCGGCCGCCTCGTCGACCGGGGCATGGTCCGTGTGGATGGGAGTGGCAAGAAGCGGCGTTACGTTGCTGCGGAACGTCTATACAGCATCTATTACAAACTGCGCCGCGAACGGGACGAGGCGGCTGTTGTGAGCAATCTGATTCATTTTATGGCGGTGTTTTACAGCAGGGCAGAGTTGTCCGAGTTGTCTCGTGAAATGATTGCAGAAGCGAGGCGATTTCCAAATATCTACAAAGGAATAAGACAGGCAATTTTCGAAAAGCCGGACATCGGAAGCCTGTTTCCCGGTATTGCGCCAGCGGGGATGGATCGGGTATTTGTTCTGGACAGGGCGGTTGGCAACGAGTGCGACGAACGATTACTCGAAGAGATTGCAGCGATGTTCCAAAAGGCGGAAACGCACAAGGAAGCAGGCGATTTGGCATCGGCGATTATGGTCTATGACGAGTTGATCGTTCGGTTCGGCGCCAGTGACGAGCCCGATATCCAGATGCAAATTGCCCGGGCATTGTCCGACGAGGGGCATGCGCAAATGGAACTCGGGGATTTCGCATCGGCGATTACGACGTACGAAGCATTGATCGAGGGCTTTGGGGCCAGTGATGAGCAGGAAAGCTGGCTCCTCGTTTCCTGGGCATTATGTCAGAAAGGGCGTATGCAGAAGCAACTTGGCGATTTGGAGGATGCGATTGTAACCTATGATGAGGTAGCTGCGCGTTTTGGTGATAGCGATGCGCCGGAACTTCAGGTGGACGTAGTTTGGGCCCTGTCCAAAAAGGGAGATGCACACCAAGAACTTGGCGATTTTGATGCGGCGCTTGCAGCTTACGATGAGGTGATCGAGCGCCTTGGCAGCAGCGATGTTTCGGGACTCCAGGCGCTGGTCGCCGGGGCATTGTCCGATAAGGGAAATATATTCGGACATTCATTCGGAGATGCTGCGCTGGCGCTTGCAACCTACGACGAGTTGCTTATGCGTTTTGGTGATAACGATGCGCCGCAACTTCAGGTGCACGTCGCTTGGGCCCTGTACCAAAAGGGGATTTTTCAAGGGCAACTTGGGGATTTCATGGCAGCGCTCGTCGTATATGACGAAATGATCGCGCGTTTTGGCGGCAGCGAATCACTTGAGATCCAGAATTTGGTTGCCTGGGCCCTGTTCGAGAAGGGGGATACGCAACGACAACTTGGAGATTATCCATCGTTGATCGCCGCCTGCGATGAAATTGTCATGCGCTTTGGTGGTAGTGATGCAGAAGAACTCCAGATACCGGTTGTTTGCGCGTTGTTCGATAAGGGTATGAGACAACTGGAAATGGGGCATGAGGGGGAAGCGCTGCGCACGCGGGAGGAGTTTGCGCGGCGATCCGGCGCGCTGAGCGATTTGTCGAAGGCGGGCTGTGCGCTGCGGGCAATATGGATGCGTCCCCAGGCATTACCGATACAAGCTTATCCCGATATCGGTGCGGATGTATTGCGGTTTGTCTATATGTTGTTCGTGCCCGGTGAAAGGACAATGACGAATATGATGCAGCACATTGTGCTTGATCTGATCGTAGCCGGTGCCCCGACGCATGAACTTGTCGAGATATTGTCGAGCGACGTCATGAAAGCCAGTGCGTTGACGCCGCTTGTCGTCGCTCTCCTCCAGTACGCTGGCGAAGCGGTTCGCGCGCCTGAGGAAGTCCTTGAGGTCGCGGCGGATATCCGGGAGTGGATTGAGGAAAGGATGGCGGGGGGTGCTGGCACTGATTTTCCACTGTTTCGCGGAACCGGACTCATGCCCGGCGTGGACCTGAGCGATTCGGCCTCCTTGTCCGATCTCATGGAGGAGGATAGAGAGTGAGGGGCGTATGCCGCCTCTGTCGAGGTAATGCCTGGTGGCCGTATCGAATAGTTGCTTCCGCCGAATTTTTCTCGACATTTGCATTGCAATCCTCATTGAAAAAGATTACTATAAGTAGCGTAGCAATTCCTGTGCCGGAAGTTTTCAGGGAGGAGATGTAATGAGTGAGGCCCGCAAGCTGCGCTCCGCAGAGCGCTATCAAATCACTACCGAAGAAAAGGCCTCGGGGGCGACCTACACGCCCAAAGTCCTTGCCGATTTCGTTGCGGGCAAAATTGTCGAGATCGCCGCTGAACTGCCAACCCATCGCCGGGTCCGCATTCTCGATCCTGCTATCGGCCATGGAGAACTGCTGGTCAGCCTGCTCAAGGGCTTGGCCGACCGATCAAACCTCGCCATTGAGGTGCATGGTTTCGAGACGAACCGCGAAGCGCTTGCCACCGCAACAGCGCGAATCGAGCGGCAATTCCCGAACGTTTCGCTTCATTTCAGGCCCGACAACTTCCTCGAGTTTGTTCTCAAGCACTGCGGCTACGGCGGTCAAAGCAACCTGTTTAATTCCGTTGC
>JANQSQ010000272.1 GCA_028283985.1 Rhodothermales bacterium
GATCGCCGATATCCGACGCCGTCGAGACGGTCGCGTTGCCGATGGTCTCGTCGAAGCTGCGAGTCGCCGTGTCGTCGGAGAACTCCGGCGCTCTGTTGGTCTGAGCCTCTGCGGCCGGCGCGGCGAGCGCGGCGCCCAGGGCGAAGACCAGCAGCGCCGCGCCGACCCTTGCGGCAGGCGCCCGGCGCGCAATCCCGCTCGGCATTCCCGAAACAGCCCGGCGTCCGCTTCTCTCTCCCCGTTTTCCAACAGGTATGCTATCTTTCTCTTTTCGACACCCGTTGCATGCGCATATGCGTGCGGCCATGTCGTATTTACTGCACACATTTTCAAGACCGCGCGACATAGCCATGGCGAGAAAAACAAAATGTGCAATGTATACCGGCATTCACATCCAGATTCCTTATGATTCCGCGTGTGAAAAAGCTTCATCAGGTGCTTTTCGACGGGGCTGTAATCATAACAGAAAGAATACGCCTGGAGTACCCCTGAACTCCAAGGGGTCTCAAAAATTATAGGTCACTCGCATACAGGCATCAAGCGCCTTGCATAGAATTGGGAGTTATCGACAACTTTCGGAATTCCGAGAATCTCCGGAGGAAATCCAGATTACGGGCCATTCGTATCCGGATATCGGGCGCCTTCCACAAAGTTGGGAGTTATTGATAACTTTTGAAATTCCGGAAATTATCAGACAAGCATAAAAAGAGCACATAGCCGGTCTTCATGCCATGGCGACATGAGCAGTGTTCATCCGAACACCAGGGTTTTAAGGGTTTTCAGGAGTGATATAGTCAGGATTCAATGTGGTCGGAACCGGGGCGCGCACCGATTCGCGCCATAATTGGAGCCGGCGATGCAGGGCCTCAACCGTTTGCGGGTTTTGCGCAGCGACATTCCTGGTTTCTCCCAAGTCGTTCCCCAGATCATACAGTTCCAGGCGGTCATCCTCGAAGTATTCAATGAGCTTCCAGGAGCCTTGGCGAATGGCGCCTGCCGGTGTGGTTCGCCATGTACGACCGTTCGGATACCATTGGGGGTTCGCTTCCAGATAGGCCGGGAAATGCCAAAAGAGGGCGTCGCGCGTTAGCGTTCCGGTCTGCTTCAGCAACGGCGTCAGACTTTCGCCGTCCAGTATTTGGGAAGGCGGTCCGGGCTGCCCCGTGATCTCCAGAAACGTCGGAAAGAAATCGATGCCGATGACGGGCACGCGGCTTTGGGTACCGGGCGCGATGACCGACGGCCAACGCATGGCAAGCGGTACGCGGATGCCGCCCTCATACAGGGTTCCTTTGCCGTCGCGCAGCGGCGCCATAGACGTGATCCCGTGAACCCCGCCATTATCGGCATAAAACACGACCAGGGTCTGCTCGCTGATCGCCAACTCGTCCAGCGTTGCCAGGATACGCCCTACCCCCTGGTCCACGGTTTCCACCATGGCTGCATACATCGGGTTGTTCTGTGGGCCCTCGTTCGATTTGGCGGCATACTTTTCCACCAGGGCAGGTTTTCCCTGAATGGGGGTATGCACGGCATAGTAAGGGAGATAGACAAAGAACGGCCCCGCTTTGTGCTGCTCTATGAATCGAACGGCTTCCTCAGTGAGCCGATCCGTCAGATATTCACCCTCGGGGCCATCGGCAATATCTTCGTTGCGATACGGGCTGAAATAGGTGGAAGGATGCCCTCGCTGATTCCCGCCGACGTTGTAGGTAAAGCCTTGTCCCGAGGGCCCCGTCGCCGACCCCTGGCCCAGATGCCATTTTCCAAGACTGATGCTTGTATACCCGGCGGCCTGCAGGGCCTCGGTTAAGGTAAAGACCGTGCTGTCGAGCACTGTCGTGTTGGGCGTCGGGATGAGTTTGCGATTTCGGGACTGGCCTCTTTCAGAAGAATTCACCGTGTAAATGCCGTGCCGGGGACTGTATTGCCCCGACATAAGCGAGGCGCGGCTCGGGGCACAGTTCGGCCCATTGGCATAGGCGTCGGTGAAGATCATACCCCCGGCAGCGAGCCGGTCGATATTCGGGGTTTCGTACCAGGTGCTCCCGTTGAAACCCACATCGCGCCACCCGAGATCGTCTACATAGATGAAGACGATGTTGGGTAAGAGCATCGGCGTCTCCGGACGCTCAGCTCCCCTGCATCCCGATGCCCATGCGGCGAGGAGCATAAGGGCAAAAAGAGGCCAAACGTCTTGCCGTTTTTCCATCGAATCCTCAGATCCGCCCCTCCAGATACTCCTTGCGCGTTTTCTCGTCGAATCGCTCGATGGCGTAGCGCAGCATGGTCCGGGGCATGTTCCGGTAGTGCCGGCGCAGAAAGGCCTCCTCCACCGCAAGATCTATCTTCCCCACTTCGCGGAGCATCCACCCGACGGCCTTGTGCATCAGGTCCTGGTCGTCGCCAAGGAGCTGCTCGGCCATGGCCAGAATTTCGTCGAACCGTCCCCGTTTGATGTACCAGTAGGTAGCGATGACCGCAATGCGGCGCTTCCACAGGCTCTCGGCGCGAACCCAGTCGAAAAGCAGGCGCTTCTCCCTTGACTCCAGGTGCGCCCCCACGATCTTGTGGGCGGAAGAATCGACGAGGTCCCAGTTGATGACGTACTCGACCCGCTTCAGATACAGGGCGAATGCCTCTTCCTTTTGCGCGGCGTCCCCCCGTTCGTACCGCCGGACGAGCATCAGGAGCGCGCATAGCCGGTCTTCATGCCATGGAGACATAAGCAATTGCTCCACCACCGACATATCCGCCGCGTCGCAGGTGCGGGCCATTTTGCGGAGAACCGGTACGCGGATGCCCCGGAACCGGTCTCCCTCCCCGTATTCGCCCGGGCCGGTGCGAAAAAAGCGCGCCGAGTGGGCCGCAATGTCGGCATTGCCCGCCGCCTCGAGCCGGGCCTGTATTTCTGCAAGGGTCATGGTGTAAAATCGCTCATTTCCACTCCCACTCGGTTTCATCGAATTTAGTGGAGACCGGATCGTCAAGGAGACCATCTTCTCCCCTTTCCCGCACCTTCTGCGCCGCCTCTGCCCATCCGGCGCGCGGCGCCGATACACGCTCAATAAGCGGATCGGGCCACAGTCTGTGCATGGCGAGTTTCAGCCACTTAACCCGGAAGGATTGTTTATCGAATGACAACACGGCTTCAGAGGCGTCCGTCTATGACATATCCATGAGGTTGGCGTCTTTTCGCCAGCGAACCGCCAG
>JANQSQ010000278.1 GCA_028283985.1 Rhodothermales bacterium
CATCGCCCCGAGACCGGCGGCGTTGCCCGACGATGTAAGCCTTATACCCGGGGGCGGTGCGCTGCTGGTTGGCGACAAGGGTGTGCTGCTGTACGACACGTACGGTCACGACCCGCGCATGTATCCGGAAAGCCTGATGGAAGAATATGCGGATGTTCCGCAGACGCTCCCCCGGATTCCGGATAGCCACGAGATGAACTGGGTGAATGCATGCAAGGGGCTTGCCGAAGCCACTTGTCCGTTTTCCTATGCCGTACCGCTCACCGAGGTGATGTTGCTGGGGGTCGTCGCCTTGCAGCACAATGGGTTGATCAAGTACGATGCGGAAACGATGACCATCCCCAATGCTCCGGAGGCTGAGCAGTATCTGCATCGTCCGTATCGCGAGGGCTGGGAGATATAGCGGATGTTTGCGGCCGTTCGGGGCCGGGGGAGAAGGCTCCTCCGGCTTGTTTTGCCGGTATCGGCGTTCGCTGCGCTCGCAATGTTTGCGAATGTGGAGCGCGGCGGGCAGAGAGATGCCAGGGACGGCCCCCCGTACGACCCCCTCGAGGCGCTTGCCACGCTCGAAGCCGCCGAAGGCTTCCGGGTCGAAACATTCGCCGCGGAGCCGCTGATTGCCGACCCGGTAGACATGATGGTGGACGAAAACGGCCGCCTGTATGTCGTGGAAATGCCGGGATATCCTCTGGACATCGGGGGTACGGGCCGCGTGATGCGGCTCATGGATACGGATGGCGATGCATATCCTGACACGAGCGTCGTATTTGCCGATGGCTTCACGTTGCCGACCGGTATTATGCGATGGAAGAATGGGGTGCTGGTCACCGATGCGCCCGATGTCATTTATCTGGAAGACGGGGACGGCGATGGGAAGGCGGATCGCAGGGAAGTCGTGCTGACAGGTTTTGCCCTCTCAAACCCTCAGCACAACTTCAACAATCCGCTGTATGGCGTCGACAACAGTATTTATCTGGCCAATAACGGGTCGATATACACCACGGCCCATGCCGACCGGTTCGGTGATTTCGGAAGCGGCGTACATTTTCCCGACCGTCCGGAAGGGCCTGTCCTTGCGCGCAACGCAAACGGACGCAATGTGCGGTTTCACCCGGACACGGGATTGCTGGAGGAATTGTCCGGCGCTTCGCAGTTCGGACACGCGTTCGATCCATGGGGGAGGCATTTCCTGGTCAGTAATGCCCGCCACCACTTCCATGAGGTTATTGCAGCGAGGTATTTGCGCAGGAATCCCGGCCTTCCGGTGCGCGAGGCAGTGGCCTATTCGTCCGATCACGGAAATGCTGCGGAAGTGTTTCCCGTTACGATCGGCCCGGAGCACCAATTGCTTACCGATCGCGGCGTATTTACGTCGGCAGCCGGGATGACGTACTACACGGGCGGCGCCTTTCCTGAGCCGTTCGACCGGGTGACATTCGTGACCGAATCGGTGCATAA
>JANQSQ010000291.1 GCA_028283985.1 Rhodothermales bacterium
TCAAAGAAACGCGCCGGGCGGCGACCGCGCGAGACCGCCCCTCCGCGAATCCGGCGCTGACGACCGGGAGCGCCCGGACTATCGCGACCACGGAAAAGACGATCGGCGCACCAAGCGTCGTCATCAGGACCAGCGCAAGAACAACCGGCGCGGTCGGGACCATCGGCAGACCGGCGGCGAACACGAAGCCCGTCGCAGAAATGTCTACGAAGGGCGGCCGGAGTACATGGCTGCACACGACCCGAGGAGAACCGAACTGGAAGGCATGATCCGGAAAATCGGGGTGCTGGAAGTGCTCCCCGACGGCTACGGTTTCCTGCGTTCGGCGGAATACAATTACCTGCCCAGCCCCGACGACATCTATGTTTCCCCTTCGCAGATCAAGCGTTTCAGCTTGCGGCTGGGCGATACGGTCGATGGAGAAGTACGCCCCCCAAAAGAGGGAGAACGTTTCTTTGCGCTCATCCAGGTGAATACGATAAACGGGCGCAAACCGGGAGAAATCGAAGAACGGCAAGGGTTCGATTATCTCACGGCGCTCTACCCGACGGAGCATCTCCGCCTCGAAACGCACCCGAGCGATTACAACACCCGCATCCTCGACCTCTTTACGCCCGTAGGCAAGGGACAGAGAGCCCTGATCGTAGCCCAGCCGAAAACGGGCAAGACCGTTCTGCTGCAAAAGATCGCCAATGCGATCACCGCGAACCATCCGGAAGTGTATCTGATCGTGCTCCTGGTGGACGAACGACCCGAAGAAGTCACGGATATGGAGCGGAACGTTCGCGGCGAGGTGATCTCTTCGACCTTCGACCAGAAGGCCGAGCAGCATGTCCAGGTGGTGGATATCGTGCTGGAGAAAGCCAAACGGCTTGTCGAGGCGAGACAGGATGTGGTCATTCTCCTCGACTCGATCACGCGTCTGGCGAGGGCGCACAATACGGTGACTCCGAACACGGGCAAAACGCTCTCCGGGGGCATGGAGGCAGGCGCGTTGCGGAATCCCAAACGCTTTTTCGGTGCGGCCCGGAATGTGGAAGAGGGTGGATCGCTGACGATCATCGGCACGGCTCTCATCGACACAGGAAGCCGGATGGACGAGGTCATCTTCGAGGAATTCAAGGGAACCGGGAATTCGGAAATCGTGCTGGATCGCAATCTCGCGGATCGGCGGGTATTCCCCGCCATCAATGTGATCATGTCGGGGACGCGGCGGGAAGAACTGCTCGTGCCCGAAGCCAAGCTCGGGCGCATCTGGATCCTTCGGAAGCTTCTTGCCGATATGTCGCCGATCGACGCCATGACGTTCCTGCTCGACAAAATGCGCGGCACGAAAAACAATGACGAATTCCTCGTCACCATGAATTCATAGCGCATATGCCGGGTACGACCGAGGTCAAGGCGCTTTTCTTCGACATGGACGGCGTGCTCGTGGACGTGTCCCGGTCCTATCGACGCGCCGTGGAAGAAACCGTGGAGCAATTCACCGGCCGGCAGCTTCTCCCCAGCACCATCCAGCGCTACAAAAACCTCGGCGGCTTCAACGACGACTGGAAACTGACGCACGCCATCATCACCGATACGGGAATGAGCGTGCCGCTAAGCCGTGTAGTGGACGCTTTTCAAAGGCGATATCGGGGAGAGGAATGGAACGGCTTCATTGCGGAAGAGCCTCCTCTCATACAAACGGCTACGCTGAATCGGCTTCACGCGGGCGGACGCGCTATGGGCATCGTCACGGGGCGTCCGGAAGCGGAAGCGAAGTGGACCGTAAACCGTTTCGGTTGGAAAAAGTATTTCCCCCTGATTGTCGCCAAGGAAAAACAGGAAAAACGTTTCAAGCCGGATCCATTTCCTCTCCAGCGCGCGCTGGCCGTGCTCAACGCGGCAGGACGCGCGGTGCACCCTGAAAGGGCCGTGTATGTCGGCGATTCCGTGGACGACATGACATGCGCCAGGAAGGCCGGGGTGCGGGCCATAGGTTTCATCCCCCACTATATCGAAAACAAGAAAGAAATGGCATCTTTGTTGCAGGAGCGGGGGGCGGATGTCGTCATCGACGACCTGAAAGAACTGCCGGATCTCGTTGACCAATAGCGTACAGCGCCATGCAACGGCACGCCGCGCGCCTGACGAGCGCCCTTCTGTGCATCTGCGTCACCCTTATCCCCTGCGCCTCCCCCGCCCAGACGCCGGATACGATCCGCGTACGCCTCGAAACGGCGGTCCGGCATGCCCTGGACGTGAGTCCGGAGGTGAATGCCGTTGCCTCGACTCTCGATTTCGCGCAGGCGCGGGAGCGACTTGCCCGCGCATCCCGATTCGCCACCGAGTTTTCGCTCCGGACAGCCCATGCCGCGGCGCCCGGACTTCGCAACCTCCCGGCCGGGGTTTCCGAAGATAATCTGTATCTCTACCCGGGGGTCCGAAACGACTGGGAATCCCTGCGTCCGCTGAACCGGTTCGAGACCAGCCTGGTGCAGCCCCTGTACACATGGGGCGCTCTGCAAGGAAACATCGAGGCGGCCCGGCAAGGCGTACGTGTCGAGGAAGCATCCGTAGGCAAAAAAAAGATCGAGATCGCGCTCCGCACCGGTACGCTGTACTATAACCTGTTGCTTGCGAAACAGCTCGTCACGCTAACCGAACAGGCAGGGGAGATCGTGGAGCAGGCCAAAACGGAGATCGACCGTCTTCTCGAGGAAGGGGCGGAAGATGTGGACGACGCCGACCTTTTCAAGGTCCGTATTACGGAGCAGGAGTTTCTGCGGCGGGTGGTGGAAGTCGAACAGGGCTTGCGCACCGCGCAAAGCGCTCTTGCGCGCCAATTGATGTTGCCCGGAGCCACGACGCCCGAGCCGGAAGAAATCGTGCTGGAACCCATGCCTTTCGTGCTCGACTCCCTGGACGCCTATCTGCGGATTGCTCTGGAACATCGGCCGGAAATCGGCCAGGCCACCGCGGGACTGGCTGCGCGGGAAGCGCAAATCAAGGTGGCGCGCGCAGACTATTTCCCGCAACTTTTCCTCGGCGTCGACTCGAGGATTACGCTGACGTCGGGGCGATTCCGCCAGCCGAACCCCTATGTCAACGATCCGTATCTGGGACGCAGTCTACGCGCGGGAATCGGCTTGCGTCTGCCCCTCAATATGGTGCAAACGCGCGCCAGGGTGGCCCAGGCAAAGGCGGAGCGCAATGAGGTCCGTCACCAACTGGCTGCGGCCAGGCAATTGATCCTGTTCGAGGTGGAAGCAGCATGGCGCAACGTCATCACGGCGCGCGCCGCCATGGACGCGCAACGCGAAGCCCTGACCATCAGCGGAGAATGGCTGCGCACCGAACAAATCAATTTCGATCTCGATCTGGGCGATACCGAAAATCTTGTGGATGCCGTGCGGGCAAATCTTGCGTTGAGAGCCACGTATTACGAGCGAGTGCGGGCATTCAATGTCGCCGTGTTGCGGTTATGGGCGGAAACGGGTTGGGCCGGGCCCGGCCCGCCGGCGCTGAGCGGTGTTCTCCCGGAATAAATCAGCGTATCCTTAGGGCCTGTTATGTGACATTCCGGCATGATTGTTGTTAAATACCTATCGGTACACGCCTAAAAACCGATACCTTCATGGCGCGCAACGCTTGTCTTCTCTTCATCCTCTTCGGTATCCTGCTCGAACTGCCGGGCCCGGTCCGGGCCCAGGATCGATCCGCTGAAGTGCGTCGCTTTCTCGAACAGCGGGATCGCGAAATCAAGAGCGTACTGGGCGACCGGGAGACCTTCACCGACGAACAGCGCGAGCAACTCAAACGCGTGATCAACGACGGCATCGATTTCACGGCGATGGGTCGTGCAGCCCTCGGACCTTTCTGGGCCGATCCGGCGCCGGCGCAACGGGAAGAATTCGTAGACGTGTTCAGCCGGATCGTCCGGAATCAGTCGCTCTCGGATCTTGACGTGTACCGGTCCGTGGTTACCTATGGAAACATTACCGCCAACGACACCATGGCGTACGTAACCACGACCACGGTCTACAAGGACATTCCGACGAAAGTGGAATATGTGCTTGGGCGAACAGGCGCGCAGTGGCAGGTCCGGGACATTATCCTGGATGAAGTGAGCACCGCGGAAGGATATGCGCGCTCCTTTCAGTCGGTCGTCCGCAAGCGCGGGTTCGATTCCCTGATGAACAGTCTTCGGAAAAAACTGGACGGGATGCGTTCGTAAGCCGTGCTGCCGGACAGCATGTCGCGGAATGGACGGCGTAGACGAGAACAAGCCATGCACACTCCGAAAGAAGGTTACGTGCTGCACACATACGGGCCGGAACGATTCGTGCAGCATGCGGCGGCCTCCGTAATGACGCTCAGGCGTCACGATGCGCATCGACCCGTTGCCCTCTTCTGCCCCGACACGCACCGGGAACGCCTGCGCGAGCACGAGAAGGCAGACCTCTTCGAGGACATCCATGTCCTGCCTGAGGAGCACGCTTCCATTACGGGTTTCAAACACCACCTGCACCGGTTCATGCCGTACGAGCGCACACTGTTCGTGGATGCGGATATCATCTGGTGCCGTACCCCCGATCCGCTCTGGAAACAACTACAGGCATATCCCTTCACTGCCACGGGCAACGAGCGCGCCGATTTCTTCTTCGGGGGGCCCAAGGATTGGCGAATCGCGATCGATGTGATCCTTAACCGCCGGAAACGCACCATGAGGCGGTTCGGAATCACCCATCTGCCCCGCGTGCAGGCCGGCATGATCTACTGTGCCCATCGGGACACGACGCAAAGCGTGTGCGAGACTGCTGCCTCATTCCTTGCAAAAAGGGCGCAAACCCATTTCCGAAGTCGTCTGGCCGAGGGGCGCAGCGAGGAATCCTGCGAATGGAGCCTCGCGATGGCCATGAGTCAACACAACCTGGAGGTTTTTCCCTGGCTCCAGGGGCGACTGAGTCCCCAACTGGACTTCATCGAGGATTGGACGACGTACGATCCGGACTTTCTCGACGTCACCTACCGGTACTACACGGATCGCTCGGTCTATGCGTTGCGAGGCATTCGAAACCGGGCGCTGCGCACCTTCCTGACAGATTTTATGTCCAGCCTGCCGGGACGAAGCGATTATCAGGAATTCACGCCGGTTTCCCTTCATTTCAGTTGGCTTCATTACAAGAAACCCTTCCGGGAGTTTGCCGAGCGGATGTGGACAATGCCTGTCGAACACCACGAACGCACAGCAACCGCAGTGAATTGAACGCCTCTATTGTCTAAGCGCAGCGCGCCACACAAAGGCCACCTCGGACGGATGCCTGAGCAACGCGTTGAGGAGGAGAAAAAACACCCACACAAAAGGGTGGAGCAAGGCGCCCGGAACGAGCAGACCTGCTTCCCGCGCCATTAACCATATATCGACCAGGACCTGGATGAAGGAGAACAGGCCGAAACATATCCAGACAATGGCCAGCATGGAAGCTGCCTGACCGCTCGGCGCCGGAAGGGAAGAGGCAACCATGGCGCCCGCCATGACGAACAAATACGGCCAGTGCGCCCATGCGATGACCATGAGTACCTGCCGGATCCGTACTATCCGGGCCCCGAAACGCAGAAGCAGCGACCACAGGATAGCCCATGTCCCCAGAACCAGCACATGGATGCCCCCTGCGAGTAAAAAACAAAGGACAGGCTTATCGATCATCTGGCCCGTGAAAGACGATACGAAGGGGGGCAAATGATGCATGGCCACCATGAAGGCATTCGTCCCGGCCAGATTGTAGAGGATCAGGACTGCCGTCGATCCGCTCGTCATAACCAGCATGAAGAACGCCGCGAAATTCATCGCGGGAAGGTTTTCCCGTTTTGAGTACACCGCCTCGACAAAAAAGGCATGCGATCGAAAATACCGGGGCAACATGTAGCGAAAACGGGGGAGAAATGCATACCCTGCCCCAAACGGAAGAATAACTATCCAGCCGAAAAGAACAGTCCAGGGGAAGGGGCCGGGCGGCGGCGTGCCTTCATCGAACGCAAAAACCGTTCTGCGACCCGAAAAAAACCCCGAAATCACTTCGAAAGCCGCTCGCGCAGATCCATCCGGCGCATGCAGTCCGTAGCGTACAGGATCGGACGCTATGCCGGAAAATGGCCTGTCGCGCCAACGGTATACGAACACAGCCCGCAACGGACTGTCGAAAAGCCCGGGCAGCGTGTCCTCAAAATAGCGGGCCTGGCGCTCCTGTGAAAACGGCGAAAGCAATCCTCGGGGGGCATCGCGCCGGACGCCGGCGCCGAGAGCGCCCACGCCCACCGAAGGCATACCGACCTTCTTGATCCATACCGACGGATCAGGCCGGTCCAGCACATCCAGCAGAACAAAGTCCACCGCATTCGTGCAGGCGTCGTCTTCCGAAAACAGGGTCACGTAGTACGTCGACAGATCCGGCGCCGCCTCGTGCAAGCGACTCGATAACCGTTCGAACCAGGCGCATGCCGCCGGGTCGGATGTATCGCTATGCCCGGCGAGCCCTATCGCCCGGATCGAAGTATGCCGGCGCGCTATATCCAGCGCAGCATCGAGTGACGCTTGTGCAGATGCAAGGGTGTCCGCCAGTCCGGAAACCGACAGGCGGGTGAAGGGAAGATCAAGATAGATATGCAGCCCAAGCGTATCGGCGACGTCCAGCACATCGTCGTGGCGGAAAAAGTCTGCGCGCACCGCTTCCACCCCGGCTT
>JANQSQ010000292.1 GCA_028283985.1 Rhodothermales bacterium
ACATTCGACTTCGTTATAGGATACTCTGATCAAAACCACTTCGCTCAGCGCTTCACTTTCGTGCGTAAATGACATCATGATCCCATCGTTGAACATTCGTGATTCGGGGTGTAGCGGACGTGCAGCGCCCTTCGGGGGGCGGAGAGGGGTGCGCTGGCTGTGTCATTCCTCATTGTGCGGGGCCGCCACACTACACTGCTTCGTCATTCCTTGCCAGCGCACCCCTCTCAGCCTCTGGGCTTTGCGGACTTAATCAGAGTATCCTATAGGAGAATACCCGTTCATCATTGTTATTGACAGCCATGGAACGATACCGGCGAGAATCACGGCCTGTGCAGGTGGGTCCCGTGCAAATCGGGGGTCGCGCACCGATATCGGTGCAGTCCATGACCACCTCTAAAACGCATGATGTAGAAGCGTCTCTCAACGAGATTCGCCAGCTTGCCGAGGCCGGAGCCGACATTGTGCGCGTGGCCGTACCCCGCCCGGAAGATGCGGAAGCGCTGCCGGATATTGTGCAGGGCGCTCCCGTGCCGATCGTCGCCGATATTCATTTCAATTACCAGTATGCCCTGAAGGCTGTCGAATCGAAGGTGGCCAAGGTCCGCATCAATCCCGGCAACATAGGCAAGGAAGAGTGGGAGCGGGAAGTATTGCTTGCGGCGAAAGAAGCCGGCATTCCCATTCGCATCGGGGTCAACTCCGGGTCGCTGGAAAAGGATCTGCTGGACAAGTATGGCTATCCGCAGCCCGAGGCCCTTTTCGAAAGCGCTATGCGGCATGTGGAGATATGCCAGCGACACGGGTTTGAGGACCTGGTTATTTCGGTCAAGCACTCGGACGTGTTTTTCATGATCCGGGCCTACCGCCTGCTTGCGGAGAAAACGGATTTCCCGCTGCATCTCGGAGTCACCGAATCCGGTGCTTTCGATAGCGGTTCCGTCAAGAGTTCGATAGGAATCGGGGCGTTGCTGGCTGACGGGATCGGGGACACGATCCGCGTTTCGCTGGCGACGCCCTCCGTGCGGGAAGTCGAGGTGGGGCACCGTATTCTGAAGTCGCTCCGGCTGGGACGCCCGGGCGTGAATGTGATTGCCTGCCCCACATGCGGCCGCATGGAAGGCGATTTGTTTTCGATCGTGGAAAAGGTGGAGGCCGCAGTCCAGGAAGCTCGTTTCGAGAAGGATCTCAACGTAGCGCTCATGGGCTGTGCGGTGAATGGGCCCGGAGAGGCCGCCGGTGCGGACCTGGGTATTTCGCTTGGACGCGGACGGGCGCATCTTTTCAAGCGGGGCGAGGTGGTCGGTACCGTGCCGTCCGAGAATATCG
>JANQSQ010000321.1 GCA_028283985.1 Rhodothermales bacterium
CGTCAAAGAAAAGCTCGTGATGCGCATGCGCAGTCAGGACTTTCTCAAAGTATGGATCGGATTCGGCAGCGTGTGCATTCGTCGTGCGCCGAACGGCAGAAGATTCGAATATCTCATAATGTCTGTTGGCCTGCACCCTCTCCACAAGCGTACGCCCGCCACCGCGCCACAACACTTCAAGCCGCAGATCCTGTGCATCGCCGGCGGCAAAAGAAACCAGCGCCTCACTGGAAGAAAGGTATTGCCCTCCGGCAATGATCTCCTTTTCCTGAACCGGCAACCCCCCGCCCGAAAGACGGACTTTTGCTCCGATACCCTTTGTGTTCGGAAACAATCCCCGCAGGCTTACCGCCACGCGGGAGGCGGATGCATGGTTGCGAAACAAGGCAACGGGCCGATTCAGGCGACTGACGACGACATCAAGGTCTCCGTCACGATCCAGGTCGGCCATAGCCAGCCCGTGCGACACATCGCCTTCATAGCCCAAGCCCCAACCATCGGCAATTTCTTCGAAGGTCCCGTCTCTCCGATTACGAAAAGCGATATTTTTGAGGTCGAGGGACGGAAACAACAGCACTTCATCGCGCCATGCTTCCCCGGAACTTGTCATCGCCGTGCGCATGCGCGTGTCCGCATCCATGGCGTCATAAGCATGCCCTGTAGCCAGCAGCAGATCTTCCCAGCCATCCAGGTCCACATCCAGAAAAGCACTGCCCCAGGTCCACTCGGAGGCATGAATCCCGGCCATATGGGCAATCTCGGCAAAAGTGCTGTCTCCCCGGTTGAGAAAAAGCGTGTTTTGCATCTCCTGGGGACGGTTGTCTATGTCCCCTGCATCGGATAATTCGAGAGACTGCAGACCGGGCTGCTGTCTCTGGCGTCGCCGATGATCACGGCTAAGCATGTCCGCCTGAAAAAGATCCGCATCGCCGTCTCTGTCCATGTCGGAAATGGCCACGGCCATGGTAGACTGACTGGTCTTGCGGAAAGTCAGGCGAGGCGCCGCTCTGAAAGTTCCCTGCCCATCGCCAAACCAGAAATGATCCGGACTCTCAAAATCATTGCATACCAAAAGGTCAGGCGCCAGGTCTCCATTGATGTCCTGAAACCGCACGGTAAGCGCCCAATCGCGAGGCGCTTCCTGCAATGCCTGGCCATCTTCGTCCAGGAATGCCCCCCCGGTAAAGGACTGAGGAATAAAACGCCCTGTACCGTCATTGATATAGTAGCCATCCGCCTCGCCGCTTTCGAAACGCATCACGCGATCTTTCTGCACGCGGACCACGTAATGCCGATCGAAAGGCGGAGCAATAGCGTACGTATCGCTCTCTTGCTTTACCATGCGTTCAAAAGCGCGTTCATGCGGGGGATACATATCCCGCACTGTCCGGGTCTTGTAGTTTCCGACATACAAATCGAGATCGCCATCTCCGTCCGTGTCCGCCAGGGCCATCGTGGTACTGCCCCGGCGGGGAAACAGACCAAACGAATCGGTGGATTCTGCGAAGCGGCCTTGCCCATCGTTGAAAAACACGGCATTGGGTCCCCCCATAGCCGTAACCAGTACATCCAGATCCCCGTCCCCATCCACATCCGCCATCGCAGCACCCGTCGAGAAACGATCCGGCGCCGCCACACCTGCATGCTCCGTAATGTCTTCGAAGCGCCACCCGCCCAGATTTCGATAAAGCACATTCGGCGCACTGAGACGGGTCAGATAAATATCCGGCCATTCGTCTCCATCCACATCCCCTACAGCCACGCCGGACCCGTTCAGGTAGTGACGATTCGTCAAAAACTGCTTCTCTTCAATGGTATTGACCGCATCTACTCCGGTGCGACGCGGCCTCACAGCATCAAACCCGGCGGTCACGGAACCGGCAACATGCACATTTCGCCATCGATGGCTCGATTCTTCATGCCAAAGGGATTCGGAATCCGGACCACAGCCCCCAAAGCAGAGAAGAATCGCAGCGGACAAACAGATTCTAAAGGACACTCTGATCAAAACCACTTCGCTCAGCACTTTACTTTCGCGCGGATAGGACGTGATGACTCCATCGTTGAAATTAAGGATACTCCGATAGGGGGATGAAATGCGCCTTGAATATGCCTTTTGAGTAAAAACTACTCCGAAAAGGCGTAAAAATGGAGCATTGGGTCTCGTTTTCCTCTTTCCTTCAACCGCCCCGGATTTTTCAGGATGGAGAACGCCTTGAAGATCGCCATGGCGTATCATCGCTACCATACCGTAGACACCCGGATCGTGCACATATTCAACACCTTCGGTCCCCGTATGCGCCTGGATGACGGACGCGTGCCGCCCATGTTCATGCGTCAAGCAATCCTGACGAAATATCTATATTGGACGTTGCCCGGGAAATTATCGCACTCACAGGCAGTACAAGTACAATCGTTTTCGAAACTATGCCTGCGGACAGCCCCAAAGTGCGGCAACCGGACATTACCCTGGCGCAGTCGCTTCTCAACCGGGCGCCATCCATCAGCCGCAAAGAAGGCTTGCGCCGCATGATCGACCATGTCCGAAAACACATGAACCGCCTCCGGAGCAATGTGCGTTAATCATCGTATTGACGCGCCTCATCGCGTATCTTTTTTGCAAAGCATTTAAAACGCCGAATACCTTGCAAAATATTCATCTCGAACGGCTCGAGTCCGAAGCTATATACATCATGCGGGAAACGGCCGCGCAATTCGAACGGCCCTGCTTGATGTTCTCGGGAGGAAAGGATTCTCTCGTCATGGTGCACCTTGCCAGAAAGGCGTTCTGGCCGGCGGTCATTCCGTTCCCCCTGTTACATGTGGACACCGGGCACAATTTCCCGGAAACGCTTGAACTGCGAGACAGGCTCGTAAAAGAAATCGGGGCGAAATTGATCGTCCGCACCGTACAGGAATCCATAGACCAGGGGCGTGTACAAGAAGAAGAGGGGCCGAACGCAAGCCGCAACATGCTGCAAATAACCACGTTGCTCGACGCGCTGAAAGAACTCAAGGTGGACGGCGCGCTCGGCGGTGCACGGCGCGACGAGGAAAAGGCCCGCGCCAAAGAACGTTTTTTCTCGCACCGGGATAGTTTTGGGCAATGGGATCCCAAGAATCAGCGCCCGGAACTGTGGCATATTTTCAATGGACGAAAGCGCCCGGGAGAGCATTTCAGAATTTTTCCATTGAGCAACTGGACGGAGTTGGACATATGGGGATACATCCTCATGGAAAGCATCGAGATTCCCTCCATGTACTTCGCTCATGAACGCGAAATTGTAGACCGGAACGGTGTGCTTCTCGCTAAATGCGACTATATCTCCTTACTCGATAGCGAAACCTGGGAACACGAAACGATCCGTTTCCGGACCGTGGGCGACATGACATGCACGGGCGCTGTCCGGTCCACCGCCGCAACGTTGGAAGAAATCATCGAGGAGGTTGCCTCGGCTCGCGTCACCGAACGCGGAGCGCGCGCCGACGACATGCGTTCGGAGGCTGCAATGGAGGACCGCAAGAGACAAGGCTATTTCTAACGATCCCGGACGGATCGAAACCTGTCCTCACCCACTCGAATACCGGCTCTTTCGACCATTTCCCTCCGATGGATTTACTACGATTTACCACAGCAGGCAGTGTAGACGACGGCAAATCGACGCTGATCGGCCGCCTGCTCTACGATTCCCGAGCCATCCACCAGGATCAATACGAAGCCATTGAACGCGCCAGCGCGGGTCAGGGCAACGGCGCAATCAATCTGGCCTTGCTCACGGACGGACTGCGCGCAGAGCGCGAACAAGGAATCACTATCGACGTGGCGTACCGGTATTTTTCCACCCCGCAACGAAAGTTCATCATTGCCGATACACCGGGGCATACCCAGTATACGCGCAATATGGTAACCGGGGCGTCGACCGCCGAACTCGCTATCATCCTGATCGATGCGCGCAATGGCGTATTGCAACAATCACGCCGCCACGGATTCATTGCCTCGTTGCTCCAGATTCCCCACATACTGGTGGCGATCAATAAAATGGATCTCGTGGGCTACTCCGAACAAGCATACCGGGAAATAGTCGCCGACTATCGGGAATTCGTCCAGAGAGTAGATATCGACGATGTCGTTTTCATCCCCATTTCGGCGCGGGAAGGGGACAATGTCGTCGAACAAAGCGATCAGATGGACTGGTACAGGGGACCGACTATTCTGCACCACCTCGAAACGGTAAAGGTGGGCGAAGGACGTAACGTGGTCGATTTTCGCTTCCCGGTACAATACGTAATACGCCCGAACCAGAATTTTCGCGGGTATGCAGGTCGCGTCGTATCGGGGTCCATTGCACCGGGCGAGGATATTATCGTGCTTCCCTCCGGCCGGAAAAGCCGCGTGCATTCCATTATCTGCATGGAGGGCGAGATTCAACGGGCCCGCGCAGGCGATTCGGTTGTGATTACAGTGGAAGACGACATAGACATCGGGCGTGGAGACATGATCGTCCGGCGGCGCAATCAGCCTCAGATCACTGGCAGTATCGATGCCGACATATGCTGGATGAGCGAGCAGCCGATGAAAACGAATCGGCGATGGATTCTTCAGCATACCACCCGCAGCGTTCAGGCAGTCGTCGGTAATGTGATCTATCGCATGAATGTCGATACACTCCATCGCGAAACAGCGGACACCTTCACTCTGAACGACATCGGACGGATCGAATTTGAACTGGCCGACCCGATTTTCGTCGATGCATATCGGGTCAACCGGGAAACCGGGAATTTCATCCTGATAGATCCGGACACCAACAATACAGTGGCTGCCGGCATGATCCGCGGCGCAGCGCAGCACGTTCCGCCAGTCGGGCGCGTTGCCGCCATGGAACGCCCTGTTTCGCCGGGGGTCGTGTGGGATGAATTGTACATTCCGCGCGAGGAACGCGAAAAGCAACAAGGGCACCAGGCCGCAGTAATCTGGATGACAGGACTTTCCGGATCGGGCAAATCGACCATCGCGCGCGCGCTGGAAAAACGTCTCTTCGAGCATGGCGCGCGCACCATGTCGATCGACGGCGACCAGGTACGTCACGGCTTGTGCGGCGATCTGAGTTTCTCCGAGGCGGATCGGACCGAAAACATCCGCCGCGTCAGCGAAGCGGCCCGATTGTTCTTCGAACAAGGCAGCATTACCATCTGCGCACTCGTATCCCCCTACCGGCAAGATCGCGCGTACCCCAGGCACATCATTCCGGAAAAACATTTCTTTGAAGTGCACGTGGATTGCGATCTCGAAATATGCAAGGATCGCGATCCGAAAGGATTATACAGAAAAGCGCTCGACAACGAGATTCCCGAATTCACGGGCATTTCGGCGCCGTACGAACCCCCGGAAAATCCGGAGCTTCTACTACAGACCCATGTCCTGTCCGTAGAGGAATGCGTGGACCGGATTATTGCCATGCTCGTAACGCAAGGCGTCATGCAGGACATATCTTAGAATACTCCGATGCCTTGGCAAGCCTGGTTCACCCTTGCAACGATTCTGATCATGATCGTGGCCCTTGTGCGCGAATGGGCACGGGTGGATGTAACCATTCTGTTGGCGTTGGGCACACTTCTCCTCGCTGGAGTAGTCAGCCCTATCGAAGCTTTTTCGGGAGTCGCATGGGAAGCGGTTATTACGATCGCTTCGCTGTACGTGGTAGCCGCCGGTATTCATCAAACAGGGCTGCTCACCTGGATAGATCGCTGGCTGGTGCAGTCCGGCGGCACGGTGACATCGCTTCTTTTCCGTGTTATGACGCCTGCTGCAGTGTTGTCCGCCTTTCTGAACAACACCCCGGTAGTCGCCATGCTCATACCGCGAATGCAGGCGGTGGCCCGAAAAACCGGCATATCGGTATCGAAGTTGTTGATGCCTCTCTCTTTCGCTGCGATTGCAGGAGGGATGATCACGCTTATCGGCACCTCGACGAACATTATTGCTTCAAGCCTTATTCGCGAGGCCGGCCTGCAGGAATTCGGGCTGTTCGAATTTGCCTGGATAGGTCTGCCCGCGGCCGTCCTGACCGTGGCGTACCTGTCTCTTGTCGGGCATCGGCTAATGCCGGACACGACCCCCGGCGACCGGGATAAGGCGGACACACTGAATTACCGGTTTCGCCTGTGCGTACCTTCCGGTTCACCCCTCGCCGGCATGTCGATCCAAAAAGCGAATCTCCGGTCACTGGGCGACGCCTACCTCGTATATATCCGGCGCGGTCAGGATACGATCGGCCCGGTCGCTCCGGAAGAAATCATTCGGGAAGCAGACATTCTCACGTTTATCGGGCGTACGGACGCCAGGGAGCGTCTGCTTCGCGAAACCGATTTTTTTGCACATCCCACCGAAAACGAGCAGGATAACCAGGAAACAGACCCTCCTCTGTTTCAAGCAGTGATTTCAATAAATTCGACCCTGGCCGGCAAAACGCTGAAGGACGTCAGCTTCCGGGAAAAATACGAGGGGGTTGTACTCGCCATCCATCGCAAGGACGAATCGATCCGTGGAGCGCTTGGCAAGGTTCCCCTCAAACCGGGCGACCTTCTTATCATCGAAGCTCAAAAGGGGTTTGACCACCGCTGGAGTCAAAGCGAGGGCGATTTTTATCTTGTCACACAAGATATTCGGAAGCAACAGCCGATAGATGAAAAAACAGGGCTGGTTCTGGCCATGCTGGCCATACTGATCATCTTGCATATCGTCGGTGTGCTCCCCCTCTCCGCAGCAGCCTTTACAGGCGCGCTGGGCATGATCCTGATCGGTTTTTTGCGCGGCACCCAGCTGCGCCAGTCCGTGGATGTCGGCGTCATCCTGACGATTACAGGGGCTTTCGGTATTGGACACGCCGTCCAGACAAGTGGTCTGGCAACAGGACTGGGACACGCCATCGCAACGATATTACCCGGTCAGCACCCTCTGATAGCGTTGCTGTTTCTGTACCTTGGCACCATGCTCGTCACAGAAATCATCACGAACAGCGCCGCGGTCGTCATCATGATTCCCATTGCCCTGGTGACAGCCGTCGATATCGGTATGGAACCGCGCGCCGTAGCGCTGGCGGTGACGATAGCGGCCTCGGCAAGCTTCCTTTCCCCGCTCGGCTATCAAACGAATTTGATGGTGATGGGGGCCGGCGGATACCGTTTCAGGGATTATTTTCGGGCCGGACTGCCCGTAAGTATCGCCGTCATGGCAATCACCCTGACCGCCGTGTACCTGAGAT
Organism: Rhodothermales bacterium; assembly: GCA_028283985.1. Classification (GTDB taxonomy): domain Bacteria; phylum Bacteroidota; class Rhodothermia; order Rhodothermales; family VXPQ01; genus VXPQ01. The sequence goes on from JANQSQ010000321.1 coordinate 7,263, forward strand.
GGCTCGGATAGCCGCATGCCGGAGACCGGCTATACCACCCGGTACGGAATATGCCTCGCGCCGCTGAGCACAGCCTGAACAGCTTCGGCGCACATTTCCGCCATTCTCAAACGCGTCGCATGCGTTGCGCTCCCAAGATGCGGCGCCATCACCACATTGTCGAGATCGCATAACCCCGGATGTACCGAAGGTTCATCCTCGAATACATCCAGGCCCGCTGCCCGAATCGCGCGGCTGCGAAGCGCATCGACTAGCGCCTCTTCATCCACCACAGCGCCACGCGCCGTATTCACAAGGATGGCGGACGGCTTCATACGCGCAAGCGCCTCGCGCCCGATAAGACCCCTGCTGGATGCATTGAGGCTGCAATGCAAGGAAACCACATCGCTGGTTTCCAAAAGCGTATTCATGGAAACAAGCCGGGCGCCCAGTTTCTGCTCCACAGACGGATTAGCGGGGGAACGGTTGTGGTAACATACACGCATTCCGAAACCAATGGCGCGACGCGCCACTGCAGCCCCGATTCTACCCAGACCCACGATGCCTATCGTACCACCGCTCAGATCAGACCCCAGCAAAAGATCCGCTTCCCACCTTGAAAACTCTCCGGCTCGTACATACCGGTCCGCCGGCGCCACATTCCGCGCCGCTGCCAGAAGCAACGCAAACGCCATATCCGCTGTGGCTTCCGTGAGTACACCCGGCGTATTCGTAACAACGACCCCGCTGGCGCGCGCCGCTGCCAGATCAATGTTGTCGTACCCCACCGCATATTGCGCAACCACCTTAATGCCGGGACAGGCGCGTAACACCCGCTCGGTCACCGGATCCGACAATAGCGTGATGAGCGCATCGGCCCCCTGGGCAATATCGATCAACTGGTCCTCATCCGGGCCGCCGACGGAAAATTCATGCTGGACAATCTCGTGGCCATTCAGCAGATGCAGCCCCCCTGAGGGCAACGGTCGCGTTACAACGATACGCATGATGGGCGAAATAAATCAGGAAACGGAATGCACAAGAAAAACAAAACCGGGCATAAAGTACATGCAAAGCGTCTGCTATACGTAATGAAGAATGTTTTTTTTCAAAGGCCCTGGAGCCTCAACCTCCCATGGAACACCGCGGACAGAAGAACATCGACATGACCGGGAAACATCCGGGAAACCGGCAAGGGGGGGCGATGGTTACCGCAAGGGTTTAGGTCCTGTTAGCACTATGCAGCGGCGCTCTGCGGCATCCCGATCTCTACGGTCATCGAAATGAAGATTCTGTTCATTGTGCAGGGGGAAGGGCGAGGGCACCTCACGCAGGCGCTCGCCCAGCAAACCATGCTGTG
>JANQSQ010000327.1 GCA_028283985.1 Rhodothermales bacterium
AAGCCGGACCGGAGCCAACTACGGAGGCGGGCCGAGGCGATGCGTGCGTAGGGTATCTCGCTGCAATCGAAAGCCTTCGGATTGCGGGATGTCGATTCCCGCCGGAATCTGTCCGATCAAACCGGCCCGGATCGCCTCCCCGTCGCAAAGTCGCCAGACCCACGCTGCGAAAACACTGGCCGTGGGGCACAGGTCCCTTAAAAAAGGGCGAGTCTGGTCTTGCATAAATATCTGTTTATTATTAACTTATGTGTACTGAAAAAATGTTTTCCCCAAAAAATTGGAATTTATTGCCATAAAGTCGTAGAATGCACCCATTGCGGTTGGGAGGGCTGCCTTAGCGGTTCGTTGGGGGGGAAACCCCACCCGGCTGCATTGGTATTCTTGGGACACAAAACCTTCGCTAAGGGTTCAAAATCTTGGGGAACCGCTTTGTCCAAAATCCAATCAAGCCGGGGGCGCTATGGCTGAGGAAAGAAAGGTACAGGTGAAAGAAAGAGGCAGCAGCATCAGGGAGGACGCATATGGACGCCTTTACATAGATGCGGGTGAGAATACGGAAGCATTTACGGAGAGGGTAAAGAGAGACCTCAAAGAATGGAAAAGCATCCGCGAAAGGCAAAAATCTAACGAGGGTGCATGAGTTGGGACAGTCTGTTAGCGCCAACCCTGAGTGGATATTGGTTCCTGACACATTATGTAGGTACTAAGTATAAAGCAGACACCTACAGCGGTTACAAACTTCTGTTTCACTCCGCAGTCTGTGGTACGGTATTTTTTGTGGCTTGTTATCTTCTGTTAAGCCTCTTCCCGCAGACAAAAACCACTATAAATTGGCTGGAGGAACATCTTCCGGGTTCTAATCCCGCGGCAGTTGGGCTAACGCTTTTGGCGGGATTTGGCCTGCCGCCGATCTTCAACTGCATTAGGGGCGAAGGTGGCAAAAAGAAAGCGCAAAACAAGTATTCAAAAGCGCAAAATCATCACATTGGAAGGCTTATACAGGATAGTTCTGAGAAAGGTAAACCGATCCTGATAACATTGACAAGCAGGAAAATATACGTGGGTGTTCCGCTGAGTTCCGCCTACTTGCACAGAAATCCTAATGCTGAACTTGCTATCATACCATATGCAAGCGGCTTTAGAGACAAGAAGACGCATGAGTTAGTGTTCAACACCGATTATACCGATATTGTCCTGTCGAGCATTGAGGGAGGTAAAGATAGAATTGAAGGGCTGGATGTTACCGATTTCAGGGTGGTTATACCAGTATCAGAAATTGTTTCAGTACGCATGTTTGATTTTTGCGTATATCGCCGTTTTCAAGATGATGCGACTTGACGACGCGCCTCGCCATGCGTTGCAGCCCGAATCCCGTTCTGTTCCTGTTACTGTGTGTGGGCATGCTTGCAGCCT
>JANQSQ010000337.1 GCA_028283985.1 Rhodothermales bacterium
GGTTCACCGGCGAGTATCTTGCCGGCCGCACGCCCAATCCGTGCGTGTTGTGCAATACGCATATCAAGTGGGCAGCGCTGATGCGCCGGGCTGACCAACTCGACTGCGACCGCATTGCTACCGGGCATTACGCCCGGCTCCGGCGCGAAGAAGCCACGGGCCGCATCGTACTGATGAAAGGCCGCGACGCCCGCAAGGATCAGAGTTATGCCTTGTGGGGGGTATCTCAGGAACATCTGTCCCGCACCATGCTTCCCCTGGGCGTGTTCGAGAAGCCGGCCATCCGGGAGATGGCTGCGGCGTACGGGCTGGACCGCGTGGCGGACAAGCCCGATTCCTACGAGATATGCTTCATCCCGGACAATGATTACCGGCGGTTCCTGAAAGACCGCGTGGAGGGGTTGGCTGAGGACGTGTCGGGAGGGTTGTTCGTAACCTCGGATGGGACTGTCGTTGGGAGGCATGAGGGGTATCCGTTTTACACGATCGGACAGCGCCGGGGTCTTGGCGTGGCGCTCGGATATCCGGCCTATGTGATCGATATCGACTCCGAAACGAATACCGTTGTCCTGGGTCCGCGCGACGAGTTATTCCGCGGTGCGCTCACGGCCCGGCAGATCAATCTCGTGAAGTACGAACATCTTGACGACGAATTGCCGGTGGACGTGAAGATTCGTTACAACGATCCGGGCGCGCCCGGCGTGGTCCGGCAGGAAGGGCCGGATGAACTCCACGTGGCTTTCGCCGCGCCGCGCCAGGCCGTCACGCGCGGACAGTCCGTGGTGCTGTACGAGGGCGACGATGTGGTGGGCGGCGGATGGATAGAGCAGGTGGAAGAGCCAACCCATCCCAGGGCCCCCCTTGAACTTCAAAAATAAAGCCCCCAGATATCGTCGCTGAAATCGTCAAGGCACGGAACGGGCGGAGAAGTGCATGACGGGTTGGTGGCGCTCGGCGCCAGAGAGCATCCCTGCTCCGAACTGTATCCGATGAAGTCCCGCAGGCCTTTCACAGGAGTCCACCGTTCGGCGACCACTACGCCGGCGCCGAAGAAGCCGTACCCGTTTTCGATGTTGGAAAGGGCGCCGGGTTCGACGAGCACCTCAGGATCGAATACGCCCCCCGGAGGACTCCATTCTTCGTTCGCCGCCACAAAATGAAACTCGACGCGGCGCAAGGCGATATTGGGGTTGCCCTCGGTCACCAGGCATTTGCTTTTGTACGTCTCCTCCACGATTGCGAAATCGTCTGTCATGTTGATGTCGTACCGTACGACGCCGGGCGCTCTTTGCTCCGTACCCTGATAGGACACTTCCACCGGGTAGTTCACGACCGGATGGAGCTTCAGGTCGGTGGGCCAGACCTGGGCGGGGGGTACGTTGGTGGCTTCGTACCGCATCTCGACGCCCAGCAGGTTGGGAAGCGGGTTTCCTCGTACGTAGACATGTATTCTCGGGCTGATGTCCGAGCGTTCGATGGTGAAATCCACCTCGGGCGGCACCTTCACGGTAGCGGTGGATAGGGCGCCGTCCGATCGGGTGACGTCCAGACGGTACCGGTGTCCATGTACAGGGCGAAATACTGCTTCGAAGAGATGCGCCGTAACGCCATCGTCGTACGTTACCTGGTAGGGTTCCCAGACCACCGTTTCTCCGGTTTCAAGGTTCGTAGTGGTTACGGAAGCATCCAGAGTGCCAGGGCGGTCGACGCCGGGCTCTCCTTCGATAGAAAAAATGCGCACGCGCTGGGTGTCTGCCGCGGCGTCCAGAAGCCCCCAGATCGTGAACGGGCGCGGTTCGCCGATGAGCGGGTTGACCGCGCTTTCGCAGGAGGCGAGAAAAGCGGCGGCAACAAGGACGCCAAGCGTTGTATTTCGAAGGGATGCAAGGCGCATAATCAGAATTCGATTTCGATGCCCGCAGTCGGAACGAAGGGAAGCTGGTCGGTTCGCTGCAGCGTAAATACGTCCAGTGCAAAAAGATTGGGCCGGTTGTAGGTATTGATTGCTCCGATCTGTACGGTGATGTCCGCCGCCCGCGTGGACATCTGCCGCTCGATCGTTACATCGAGCCGGTGGTATGCAGGGAGCAGGCCTTCGTAGGGCCGATCGTAGATCACGCGCGGAAAGCCCTGGATCCTTTCTACATCCACCACGCCGTCCATAAGAATGAATCCGTCGAAACCGCGGACCCGGGTATAGGGAAGGCCCGATCCGATATTCCAGCGGGCGCTCATGTCGAATCCGTATGCGGAACCGCTCAGGATCAGGTTGAGCTGGTGGCGCCGGTCGTGCGGCGGGCGGAAGGAGAGCCGATCCGTGCCGAACCATACAGGCAGCGATTCCTGCATGGCGTCGTACCGGGTCGAGGAGTAGCCGTAGTTGAGGAAGGCGTAGAAGTTGGGGCGACGAAACTCTACCCGCAGATCCATACCCCCGACCTGGCCGTTCGCCGGCTGAAGCCGCGTCGTGAAACGAGGGAAGGAGGTCCATTCCGCAATAAACAGGTTGCGGAGATTCTTGTAGAATGCTTCCGCCGAGATTTCGAGCGACGAAGACAGTGTGATCCGGTATCCGGCAAGGCCGTGCAGCGCAAACGGAACCTCTCCGGTCGGCGCCTCTGCCCAGGCCGTAAAGATACTGGCGGCGTCGCGCCGGTCGCTTAATCCGATGATGTTTTGCCGGTAGATACCGCCGGCCATGCTCCATTGGTGCCTGCCCCGTTCGAAGACGCCTCGGATACGCGGCTCCACGAAGAAGCCCGAATTGCCGAAAAACTGCGCGACGGCGCCGGCCCGCAGCCGGAGGCCGTTTCCAAAGTCGAATTCCGGTTCCGCCCAGCCGCCTGCATTGGTCGAGCGGACAAAATTGTCCACGATATTCTGGTAGGCTCCTCCGAGGTCCGCCGTGAGTTCCACATTGCGCACGAAGAATCCCCATCCCACTTCGACGCGTTGCCCGAAGTTGGTGAAATTGACCTCGAGATTGTAATTGTCCACATCGGTGGTTCGCGACGGCTCGTCGCGCGGCCCGAATTCCGTTTGGAGGCGGGACCAGGAAAACATGGCTTCGCCGAGGATGGGGAGCGCCCTGGGGAGCACGAGATGCCGCACGCCGAGCGCGGTGTTTTTCCAGCGAATCTCATTATTGGAACTGAAGAGATTCGGTTCCGCCAACGTGCCCCGGTCAAACGTATGCACCGACGAAAAGGAGGTCTGGTGATTCCGCGCGATGGGGATATGCACCTTGCCGAACAGGTCGCCGAACCGGTAGGGCAGGTCGTCCGCCACATAGAGGGCCGCCACTTCTTCGAGGGTCGAGATGCGGGCCGATCCGAGGAATGAAATATTTCCCACAAGCGGTCCCTCGAGCCGGAGGGAATTGACGAAGGGCGTCAGCGCAATGCCCGTTTCGTAGTTTCGTTTGTTACCGTTGCGCGTCTGCACGTCGATCACGGAGGAAAGACGTCCGGAAAATTCGGCCCCGAATCCGCCTGCGTAGATGTCCGCGTTATTGATGATGTCCGACGGAAACGCCGAATAGAACCCCAGCAGGTGGAACGGCTGGTAGATGTACATGCCGTCGAGCAGCGTAAGGTTCTGGGAGGGCTCCCCGCCCCGGATAAAGACCTGCCCTCCGCGATCTCCCATGGATACCACGCCGGGTTGGGCGGCGAGGTAGTTGACGAGATCGCCGGAAACGCTGGGCGAAGGGATCAATTCGATGTCCTGCGGAAGCACTCGTTGCTGGCCTGCGGTCACGCGGGCGGCGCCGGTTTCCCGTTCGGCCTCGACGACGATTTCGTCTATTTCGGCTTGTTGCCCGGCCAGTGCGATG
>JANQSQ010000356.1 GCA_028283985.1 Rhodothermales bacterium
TCTCGAGGCGTCATAAGAAAAATACGGAGTGAAATCAGGGGCATTAATTATTCGGAAAAACACCATTGCGGTTTCACCCGAACGTTGAAGTTTCCACTAACTCCGACGGACGCACTTTACGGTGCATCGCCGGCGGACGGCAGGGAAAACCAGTCCCTGGGCTGTAAAAACCACTGCAAGCGAGCTTCGGGCGTACCGGGATCGGGCGCCCAGTCGTACTCCCATCGGGCCACAGGCGGCAAGCTCATCAGAATGCTTTCGGTCCGCCCCCCCGTATCTATGCCGAATTTCGTACCGCGATCGTAGAGCAGGTTGAATTCAACATACCGCGCACGCCGAAGCGTCTGAAACGCTCGTTCCCGTTCCCCATAGGGTTCGTGCCGGCGGCGCGCCACAATAGGGGCGTATGCATGAAGAAAGGCATTGCCGGCCTGCTGCACAAACGCGAACGTTTCCTCCGGCGCTTCCCGCAAACCGTCGAAGAAGATACCGCCGACGCCGCGCGCTTCCCCCCTGTGCGGCAAATAGAAATACGTGTCGCATCGTTTTTTGAACGCCTCGTAATCGGCCACATCGTGCGTATCGCACACATCCTTCCAGATCCGGTGGAAATGCTGTACATCCTTCAGGACAGGATAGTACGGCGTCAGATCGGCGCCTCCCCCGAACCATTGATTCACCGGATGGGCAAGGTCATCGCCCAATGCGAAATACCGGAAATTGGCGTGGACCGACGGAACATGGGGATTCCTCGGATGAAACACCAGGGAAATTCCCGTAGCGAAAAAAGAGCGTGCATCCGACCCCGAGATATTCCCCAAAAGGTCTGCAAGCACCTGTTTGGAGAGTTCCCCATACACCACAGACGTATTGACGCCTGCTTTTTCGAACACAGCGCCCTCCGCAAGCACAGCCGACAGACCGCCCCCGCCTCCGGGCCGCACGCACGCATCTTCGTGGAAAACGGCTTGCCCGTCCATCTCCTCGATCACGCCGCGGATCGTACGCTGAAGCTCCTGTACGAAGGCTTGCATACGTCCGCCGACGGTTTCCCGGTTATGGATGGATGACATCGACATGAAAAAAGATAGCCTTGGTCTTCCTTCAGTGGCCTGCCGGATGCGTCGGGGGATCGGATGACGCAAGCGCCTGTGCGATTTCCCGGGCGAACAAGGTTCCCCAAGCCGGAGGCGGCGGCGTGCAAAACGTCATACGCTCGTGGGTAACCGGATGCGCCACCGTGAGTCTGAAAGCATGCAACGCAAGATTGCGCCCGTCCAGTTCCCGCACCGCGCCATACCGGAAATCCCCCAGGATCGGATGTCCCTCCGCCGAAAATTGCACGCGAATCTGGTGCTTCCGCCCCGTTTCCAGTCGCACCGACAGAAGGCTCAGATCATCCTGCACGCCGAGCGAACACCACCAAAGCCGGGCTTCCTTGCCTGAAGTATCCCCGGCCGGTACAATACGCACACCGCTCCGTGCGCTGGCTGCAAGGGTATGCCGCAGCGTACCGTTTCCCCTGCAGGCTCCTTCCACCAGCGCGAGATACTCCTTTTCAGGGGTCCGCTGCCGGAACTGATCCGAAAGACGAGCAGCCGCTTTCGAGGTACGGGCCAATACGACGACGCCTGAGGAAGGACGATCGAGACGATGTACAAGGCCGAGAAACGCCTGACCTTTCTTCGCGAAGGTTTCCTTGAGATACCGCTTTCCGAGACGGAGCAGATCCGGATCGTTCGTTTCGTCCTGCTGCACAAGCATGCCGGGCGGCTT
>JANQSQ010000365.1 GCA_028283985.1 Rhodothermales bacterium
GCTCATCCGGTCCCCGCGAATATGTTCGACAACGGCTTCGTAAAAGGCCGTATCGCGCAACATGAGCGCCTGCGCTACGAAAATGTCCGCACTGCTTTCTCCAAGTTTTTCACGCGCCACCGCGGCAATCTTCCGCAGATCCCGCTCGGACCTCGACACAGCCTGTTCGAAGCGGGCGAGTTCTTCCCCCAGGCTTTCGGAAGCAATGCGCCGCTCCTCTATTTCGAATGCCGCTCGCGCATAGAGATACACCGGGCCGATCGCAATGCCCGGAGCCACACCGATTCCCTCTACAACACGCCCCATCGTTGTATCGACAAGGTTCATAATTCCTCTCCGAAACCGCTTTCAAACAGGCGGGCAATAGCTCCGGCCGCCTCGTTTTCGTCTTCTCCCTCGAAGACAAGCGTCAGGCGGGTACCCTGTTCGGCTGCCAGTGTCATCACTCCGATAATGCTCTTACCGTTGATTTCGAATTCGTCCTTGCGAATGAAAAAATCCGACCGGAACTTCGCTGCTGCACGGACAATCATGGATGCCGGTCGCGTATGCACGCCGGCCTGGTTCGTAACGGTTACTTCTCTCGTTATCATGATTTTTGCATCAGAGTATCCATCAATGCATTCGCTCCTGCATACGTTGTAACAGCCCGCGCAGGGTTGCCGAGGACGAAACGTCCGGAAGGCGGCGCGTTGCACGGAGCGCCTCCCCGGTATGGCGCCGCACGGCAGCCTCGGCGTCACCGATCACGCCTGCGCACTGCATCCGTTCACGCGCCTCATCCACCCGGTCGGCCGGCAGGCCTCCTTCCTGGACGATACGCTCGAACCACCGGCGATCCGCGCCATGGGTCCGCTCGATGGCGCGCAACAGAATGTATGTACGCTTTCCTTCGATGAGATCGCCCCCCTTGACCTTGCCCCAACGGATGTCTTCCGCCGTCAGATCCAGCAGATCATCGCGTATCTGGAACGCCCGTCCCGCATGTCGTCCGATGGTTCGCAAATGTTCCAGATGCGTCTCATCCGCCCCCCCCAGCATGCCGCCAATCTCCAGCGACGCCTGAAGT
>JANQSQ010000381.1 GCA_028283985.1 Rhodothermales bacterium
GCGCTGGCAAGGAATGACGAAGCAATTCAGGTGGCGGCCCCGCATAATGAGGAATGACGCGGCCAGCGTGCCCCTCTCTGTCTCCCGAAGGGCGCTTCACGTCTACGATGTCCCGAATCCGCAGCGTTTCCCCGCTGATTTCAACGATGCAATTATCGCACGAACGTGAAGCGTTGATCGAAGCGGTTTTGATCATAGTATCCTTTACTTGTTTCATGGCGTGTGTGTGACGCCGGAGCGTGACGCTCCCCGGCCAGCGCCTGAGCTACAAAGGGAGGCGAAAAAACCGCAAGAAAATATAGCCGAAAATTCCCTTGAAAATTCAAATTTGTCCCTGGATGCAGGTTCCGGAAGAACCCGGGATAGCCATTTGTAATCGCAATAACATATATTTTGACGTGTTTTTCGATACCCGTTCCGTAATCCGCTCTCCTGCTTTCAGGAATACATCCGGAAATATCGCCTTATCGCCCTTTCTCTCCATCCACACGCACACCCGCCGCCATCGTGCGCCCTTTGTACAGATACTTTCTTATCATCGCCGCGCTTTGTGCGCTCGCCACCGTCGTATTGCTGATCGTTGGCGGCCTTGCGGCCACCGGGCCTGCGGTGGTCGGCTTTCTGGCAGCCTTGGCTATTGGCGGGCTCGGCGTGCCCAGGCTCCGTCAGCTTGCCTTTACGATCTGGATATTCGCCTCCGTCGCGGTGGCGATGTATTACCCGCAGTATTTCCTGCGCGCAGGCGATTTCGAATTCACGAGACTGATTGTTCCCCTGATCCAGATCATCATGTTCGGCATGGGCACGGCCATGAGCCTGAAGGATTTTGCAGGCGTGGTCAAAATGCCGAAGGGGGTGTTCGTCGGGCTTGCCTGTCAGTTTACGATCATGCCGCTGGTGGGTCTTTCGCTGGCCCGGATATTCGGCTTTCCCGCTGAGATTGCAGCGGGGATCGTGCTGATCGGTTCGGTGTCCGGCGGAGTGGCTTCGAACGTGATGGCGTACATCGCCAAGGCCAATCTGGCGCTGTCGATCACCATGACGGCCATCGCCACGCTGGTGGCGCCGCTCATGACGCCGTTGCTGATGCGATTGCTCGCCAACCAGTTCGTGCCTGTCGATTTTGTGTCGATGATGATAAGCGTTGCGAAAATCGTACTGGTCCCCATCGTGCTGGGACTGCTCTTCAATAGGATCATGCGCGGCCGGGCCCAGTGGCTGCACCGCGCCATGCCGCTGGTCTCGATGGCCGGTATCGCGGTGGTGCTGACCATCATCGTGGCTTCGGGCCGCGATGCATTGCTGGATATCGGGCTCCTGCTTTTCCTCGCCGCCATCATGCATAACGCGACAGGCTACGTGCTCGGCTACTGGGGATGCCGCCTGATAGGGCTCGACGAACAATCCTGCCGCACCATCTCGCTGGAAGTGGGGATGCAAAATGGCGGCCTGGCGACGGGTATCGCGGTAGAGATGGGCAAGGTTGCTACCGTCGGGCTGGCCCCGGCCACCTTCGGTCCGTGGATGAATATCTCTGGCTCGGCACTGGCGAACTGGTGGCGCCGCACCGATGCTTCGGCAGATAGTATAGAGGCGGGTGACCCCGAAGAGTCTGATATGGTTGTTTCCGATACGTAACATCCGGCCTGCATGAATAATACCATGAACAACATCGCTCCAGAAACAGCGTATTCGGCCCGCCTGCATCCTACCGCCATCCATAGTGTTGCAGGTTGTGGGGACGCGACGCCCGAACACGCCTGCACTGTTCGTCAAAGAGTCGACGGCCGGAAAAGGAAACGCTCCAGCGGTGTGTTGCCTCTTTGGTTGCTTTCAGCCTTGGTGCTTCTGGCGTCTGCGCCTTTCGTCCAGGCCCAATCCAAAGCAGTTGCCGCGTTCTCCGTTCATGCCGGCAAAAATCAGCGGGTAAACGTACCGGTTACCGCGAGCCTGCAAGGAGTGCATCTCCGCCTGCACGACGGTGCGTTGCAGCTCTTCGAGATTACCGGAGGAGAAAACGTGCCCGTCGCCTCCCAACTCGATCCGGGCGCGTCCAGCCGCATGACGTGGATTCTGGACGGAGAAACTCCGCCGGGTGCGGTCCGGAATTTTGAATTGCGAGTGGTTGAAGAACGCCATATGCCTGGTGGGGCCGGACCGGTACAGGTGGAGGATGACGGGGAAAGCCTGCAGGTGCGAATAGGAGATAAACCGGTCCTTGCCTATCGCTATACGTTTCAGGGAGTCCCGGAAGGCGTGGATGAGCTATACGACCGCAGCGGTTTTATCCATCCGATCCGGTCGCCGGAAGGCGAAATACTCTCTCGCATCCAACCCCCTGATCACTATCACCACTACGGTCTCTGGAATCCCTGGACGCGCACCGAATTCGAGGGGCGCAGCGTCGATTTCTGGAACCTGGGGGACGGGCAGGGCGCCGTCCGGGCAAAGCAGGTGATGGAACGTACGGCAGGACCGCTGTTCGGCGGCTTCAAAGCACTGCTGGACCATGTTGATTTCACCGGCGGCGAAGAGAAGGTAGCGCTCAACGAACAATGGGAGGTAAAGGTCTGGAATGCGGATCCTGATCGAAAGCTCTGGTTGATCGATTTCGCCTCTACGCTGAATCCGGCTACCGAAGCGCCGCTGACCATCAAAGCGTATCGTTATCAGGGCTTTAGCCTGCGCGCTACGGAGACATGGAACGATGAGACGGCCGCGCTGCTCACCTCCGAGGGCTTCGATAAGAGCAACGCCAATGCGACCCGCGCGCGATGGATCGATGTACACGGCGTTTCCGGGGCGGCGGCCGGTTCCTCCGGTATTTTGTTTATGACCCACCCAGGTAATCATAATTTTCCAGAGCGGTTGCGGGTATGGCCTGTCGGACAGAATGGGGGAGTCGAGAACGTCTATATCAATTTCAACCCGGCTCAGGAAAACGACTGGGAGCTCAGACCCGGCAACTCGTACGCCTTGCGGTACCGCATGCTGGTCTATGATGGAACCATCGATGCGGCGCTGGCCGAGCGGTACTGGCGGGATTTCGCCGATCCGCCCCGCGTCGAGGTCCATCCGACAGGGGCCCACAGAGGGGCCAGCGTGCTGGTCTATACGAAGAACGGCGAGGGGTACGTGCATGAAAATATTCCCTTTAGCGTAGCGGCCCTCGAGGGGCTGGGCGCCGAATACGGTTTCGAAGTGATGGCGTCGGAGGATCCCGCGCTGTTTACCGAGGAAAACCTGAAGCAGTACGACGCGCTGGTCTTTTCCAACACCAACAACGAAGCCTTCGATACCGATGCGCAGCGGCGGGCGCTCGAATCGTATGTCCGGAACGGGGGCGGCTTTGTGGGTATCCACTCGGCCAGCGGATCGGAAAGGGACTGGCCCTGGTTTTCCCAACTTCTTGGCGGCAATTTCGAACGCCATGCGCCCCTGCAGGACTTTACGGTCGAGGTGGTGGACCGAGCCCACCCTTCGACAGCCTTCCTGCCCGATACCTGGGAGATCGAGGACGACGAGTGCTATTATCTGAAAGAGATGAACCCCCGCATCCGGGTGCTGCTGGCGGCCGATCTGGCTACGGTCTCGGATGAGGAAAAGGAACGGTTTCCGGGAACGTTGTTTGGCGACCGCTTTCCGGTGGCCTGGTATCAGGAGTTCGACGGGGGCCGCCAATGGTATACGTCCCTCGGTCACAGGCCGGAGCATTATGAAGACCCCGGGTTTATGCGGCATATTCTGGGCGGGATTCAATGGGTTGTCGGCGGGATATCTCCATGAATTTACCCTAGGCATGTTGCCACTATGCATAAATTGCATACATACGGGCCTTTTTATGCATAAATTGCATAGGATGTGCCCCCGGACCGTTTCTCATATCCGCCTTCGCTTTCAAACCCCAGACGCAATGGACCACAACGGACGCCCCGGCAAAGACCGGGGAATTTCACGGCGGGAATCCCTGAAACGATCCGTTCTGGGTGCAGCGGGACTCGTTGTGATGCCCGCGAGTACACCCTTTTCCGGGTACGGGCGCGGGGAGAACGGCAGATCGCCGAACGACATCATCCACATCGCCCAAATCGGATGTGGACGGATCGCCAGGGGCCACGACCTGCCGGAAGTGCTCAAGCATGACGATGTGCGTGTCGTGGCGGTGTGCGATCTCGACACGAAACGCATGGAGGAAGGCAAGCGGTACGTCGAGCAGTGGTACGCCATGCATCGGGGCAGCCTGTCGCGCGCGGACGTGCGGATGTATCAGGATTATCGCGAGTTGCTTGCCCAATCGGACATCGACGCCGTCGTAATCAGCACGCCGGACCATCAGCACTTCCTGCCCACGCTCGAAGCTGCGATAGCCGGCAAGGACGTCTATTTGCAAAAGCCCTTTTCCTTAACGGTCGAAGAAGGCCAGATCCTGCGCGACAACCTTCAACGACTGGGCACGGTGTTTCAGGTAGGCAGTCAACAGCGCTCGACAAACCCCTGGCCTCATTTCAGGTGGGCTTGCGAGTTGGTGCGCAATGGTCGGGTGGGGGCGCTGCATACCGTCCGTGTAGGGCTTCCCGGCGATCCTCCGGGAGGCGATCCCACCCCGATGCCGGTTCCCGACTTTTTCGATTACGACAAGTGGTTGGGCACGACGCCGGAGGCGCCCTATACCCTGGACCGCGTGCATCCGCTGGACAGAACGTCCGCCGCCGGGTACGTGTTGCCGGAGGGATATTCCCGTCCCGGCTGGTTGCGGTGCGAGCAGTTCTCCGCCGGGATGATCACCGGCTGGGGTGCGCACCATGTCGATACGGCCCATTGGGGGATGGGCGCCGAGTTGACCGGGCCGATAGAGATACGGGCCCAGGCCGAGTTTGCGACCGGAGGGCTATGGAACGTGCATGGCGATTTCCATGTGGAAGCCAAATACGCCAACGGCGTCGCCATGTTGATCTCCGGCGGATTTCCCAATGGCGTCCGTTTCGAGGGGGAGGAAGGCTGGATTTTCGTGACGCGGAGCGGGTCGGTAACCAGCAGTGATCCGGTTTCGGGCCAGTGGCTGCCTCCGCTGATGGCCAGCGATCCGGCTATCCTGGATTCCCGAACAGGCCCCGACGAAACGCATCTGTATGTAAGTGAGGAACAACACACGAACTGGATCCAGTGTATCAAAAGTCGGGAGACCACGGTGGCCCCGGTCGATGTAGCCCACCGGTCCACCAGCGCGTGCCTGATCGCTCACATCGCAATGAAACTTCCCCGGACCCTCTATTGGGATCCGGAAAACGAACGCTTTAAGGACGACGAGGCCAATGCCATGCTGTCCAGGCCCCAACGGTACCCCTACACCCTTGATACGGTCGAAGGATTGCCGGCGAATCGATGAAGATCACCCTGTTTCAATTACCCCATCCTGCCATGATTTCCCGATTCTTCACAAGACGCTCTTTTATGAAGGCGCTGCTTCTCACCTGCATGATTGCCGTGAGCGGTACCGCCTATGGACAATCCGCTTCGGTCGATTCGTTCACTGTCTCTCGTCTTTTCTCGGATGGCGCGGTCCTGCAACGAAACGCTGAGGTTCCCGTGTGGGGAACGGCATCTCCGGGAACGTCCGTTACCATTTCGTTCGACGGTATGCTTCAGGAAGCCGAAGCAGGACCGGAAGGGACCTGGCGGGGCGTATTGGAGCCTCATGCGGCCGGCGGCCCTCACTCGCTGACGATATCCGCCGGAGATCGGACCCTGGATATACAGGATGTCTGGTTCGGCGACGTATGGATTGCCTCGGGGCAGTCCAACATGGAATGGACCGTCGCCAATTCCGCAGATGCGGAAAACGAGATACGCTCCGCCAACGACCCGCATATTCGGCATTTCAAGGCGCCCCGTTCGTGGGCTTACGCACCGGAGACGACGCTGGCGGGCGGG
>JANQSQ010000382.1 GCA_028283985.1 Rhodothermales bacterium
ACGCTGGATCCGATCGATGGTACGAAGGGATTTCTGCGGTGCGATCAGTATGTTGTGGCTCTGGCGTTGATCATAGATGGGCGAATCACCGTGGCGGCAATGGCTTGTCCCGACTTACCCTGCGATGCGAAGGGGGGTAATGAGAAAGGGGCCGTGTTTGCGGCGCACCGGGGGGAAGGGGCGTTTCAGGCTCCCCTTCACGACACCGGGGATACTGTCTGGCAGTCCATCCGGGTGCGTACCGTAGCAACCGGCGCGCAAGCCCGGCTTTGCGAACCTTTCGAATCAACTCACGGCTCCCGCCGGGACGTGGCTGCCGTGGCGACGCATTTGGGCGTAGAAGCCGCTTCGCTCCGTATAGACAGCCAGGCAAAGTATGGCGTACTGGCGCGCGGCGATGCGGATATTTATCTCCGTCTGACCTCCCGGTCGGGATATATCGAGAATATATGGGATCATGCTGCGGGTGCGCTCATTGTGGAGGAGGCAGGCGGCATGGTTACCGATATGGCCGGCCGGCCGCTCGATTTCCGGTGCGGTGCGCAACTCGAGCGAAACATGGGCATTGTGGCCACGAACGGGCTTTTGCACGAAGCGGTGCTGGAGGCGCTTGCCGACGCGGCGGGGTGAATCAGAGTATCCAATGTTTCAGGCCTTTTCGGTCGAAACGTCCACAAAGATGTGGTTGGCGATCTGGTATCCGAGAATATGCTCCCGATCGCATAGGCGGATCTTCAGGGGGCCCTCGAAAGGCTCTTTTTCGATGACTTCGAGCGCAGCGCCGGGCAACAGGCCCAGGCTTTCGAGGTGATCCAGCAATTTGGGATCTTCGTCGGACACGCGTTCGATCGTGACATGGGTTCCGGGCTCCACGGCAGCGAGGGGATTCGTGTTGCGTTCGGCTATTTCGCCTTCGCGCGTAGGAATGGGATCTCCATGCGGGTCGTGGGTCGGATGCCCCAGCATTTCGTCGATCTTGCGCTCGAATTCTTCGGAAATGTGATGTTCGAGCAACTCCGCCTCTTCGTGCACCTTGTCCCAGGGATAGCCCATCACATTGCGCAGATACAGTTCGAGCAAGCGGTGATGGCGGATGATTTCCAGAGCCACCTTGTTTCCCGTCTCGGTCAGTCGGACGCCCTGGTACGATTCGTACTCTGCCAGACCGAGCTGCGCCAGCCGTTTGGCCATGTTCGTGACGGATGCGGCGGAGACGTTCAGGGCCCGGGCAATGTCACTGGTGGACGCCGGTTTTCCGCTTTGCCGGATCCGGTAAATGGCCTTGATGTAATCTTCAACGGCCTGACTGAGCATGCAATGCCGCGGGAATGAAAAAAACAGACGAAAACACGACTGCTGAACCCCACATTGCATTATATGATCCGATCTTGTCCACCTGTGCAGAAACCACTGTGGGCAGCGGTCGTTGATTAGGCCGCATGTGCGCGATAATTTTCATTCCCTTGTTTCCGACTTCTTGCCCGGTCGTCTAATGGCAGGACAGCGGCCTTTGGAGCCGTATGTGGAGGTTCGAATCCTCCCCGGGCAACGATGCATCCGGCAGACAATGAACAACATTTCCGGTTGAAGCTGATTCGTTAACCATGAACAAATCCGTCAGGGATACCCCTATTTCCATTTTTTCCGGCCGCTCGAATCCCCCGCTGGCAGAGAAAATCGCCGCTGCGTACGGACAGCAACTCGGCGAACTGACGATCAAGGATTTTGCAGACGGGGAAATTTACGTGCGGTATGGCGAATCCATACGCGGTTCGGATCTCTTCATTATCCAGAGCACGCAGCCCGGTGCGGACCATTGGCTCGAGTTGCTTCTGCTTATCGACGCGGCAAAGCGGGCTTCCGCGGAGCGGGTCACGGCAGTCATGCCCTATTTCGGCTATGCGCGGCAGGACAGGAAGGATCAGCC
>JANQSQ010000393.1 GCA_028283985.1 Rhodothermales bacterium
TGGCTGTGCCCGCCGACCTTGCAGTGACCTTCAGCATGCTGCCGCACATCTCATCATCCACGCTCGCCACGGCCTCATGCAACGATTCCGCGGAATAGATCACCGGGCTACTGCTCATCGTAAACCAGGAACGGACGCTGAAACGCACGAACGAGGCGCCGGCCTCTATCCTTTTGTCGGGAGTGTTTTTTCGAAACGAATGAGATGCACCCGAAAGAGATACCGACGAGAAGAAATCGCCTCTATCGCCCGCAGCCGCCGGGCTGCACTTCTCCGCATAGGCCGCGCCGTTGAAATGAAAAAGGCCCAGCGCAAACGTCAGGACCAGCGCATACCGCGCCGATGTCGCAACCATGTCCATGCCTCTGAAAAAAACGGACTACAGCATGGACTCCGGCGTGCATATTTTGCGGTACTTCCGACGCTGCATTACATCCACATCACGCCCATGCTCTATAAAGTATATATCTCATCGACAACGCAAATATCAATTCTGGCAGACGGATTTAGGAGTATGTGCAATAAGCGGCCAAGGCCTGCGCGGATAGATACGCGCTTCGGAATTCGGAAGGAGAGCCGAATGCCTGCCATTAAGGTTCCAAACCCTGTAGCAAGCGTTGCGTCGAGGCTGCCAGCACGAGCACATCTGCCTTGATCGCCCGGCCTCGGATTGTTTGGGTGCGCTGGGTTCGAAAATTATAGCCAAGACGCCCAAATAATAACCCTACCTAAACCAAATCCACTACCGTCTTGGCCAAATCGACGTCGGCGTAGAACGTCTCGACTCATAGCCACGCTGCACAAACCGCTCAAGGACGCGGTCGGGGCTGGCGTACATATCTGTATCTCAATGTTTGCGTGCAAACATTGAGGGTGTTTCCGATCCCTGTGAAAGGTATACCCCGCTCGCTCTCAACATCAGGATTATCCGCCTTATTTTAACGCCAATTTACTGTCGTTTTACAGACATCCCGAAGACTGACCGGGGCACGGATTACCCCTCGATCCTAATGACGTATCCATCTTCTTCCATATCACCCAGCACCTCATGGACGTATTCGCTCAATTCGGTAATGTCCATTATCTGCCGGGCCGTAAGAGGATGGCCTGCCGCATGCAAAGCCCCATAGACGCAAAATACGGCCGCCGATGGACATGTCAGGTTATCGTAAATGAGACAACTCCCATGAAGAAATCTACAAGTCCGGCCCGTACGTCAACGCAAAAACTTTCTCGGACAGCCATTTCCGGAAGGAATCGTTGTCCTGGAACTGTCCGAACAGTTGCGTATCGTCCTGCAGCAGGGCGATCATTACGCGCCCCAGCGCCTCATCGTGTTCGATGCGGGCGTTCTGCTTGTCCGCATTTTCCCTGGCGTTCCGGTAGTTTTCATCCTGCGCAACCCGGTCGGGAATGTCTTCCGTAATCAGTTTTCGGACCCGATCCGCATCGTTCCAGGAAATGCCTCCGAACAGGTCGTTGAATTCCTGAAGGATGACCGATAACGGATCCATATCCGGGTCGGACCTGAGACCGCCGCCCGATGTGGGGACCGGCTCGATTTCCCCATCGTCGTCCGGGAGCCGTATAGCCTGCGTCGCCTGCTTCTCCACACGGTAACTGTCCATATCTATGGAACCCAGAATGCCTTTGGACAGGTCTTCTTCGACAGGCGCCGGCAGTTTGGGCACAAGGAAATTCAGGAAAATGGAGCGTTTCTCCCACTCGGCATGCGTGTAGGGCAAAATGGAGGCGAGAAATTCGTAGGCCCGGAGGAATCCTTTCGCCTTGCTCTTGAAATCGACCTGCCCGTCCTCGTCCAGTTCTTCCCGGTACGTCGCCACGCAGCGGTCGAGAATCGGATCGAGTTGATCGCGTTCGGCCCCGGCAAGATAGCGTTCGACCAGGTTGTCTATATCCGCCGGGTCGTACACCTGATAGCCATCCAGCGCGGCCTGCAGATCATGAAGTTTGTTCGCATCCGTTTCGTCGGCAAGGATGGTAGTCCGGTAATAGTCCGAGAATGCCCGTTCTATCGTATCGGTATCGTTGGCGAAGTCGAGCACGAAAGCGTCGTGTTTCTTCGGATGCGCCCTGTTCAGTCTTGAAAGCGTCTGCACCGCCTTGACGCCGGACAACACCTTGTCCACGTACATGGTATGCAGCAGCGGTTCGTCGTAGCCGGTCTGGAACTTGTCCGCGCAGACCAGGAAACGGTACGGGTCCTCCTTGATCTTGTCCGCAATATGGTTCGACGAAAAACCGTTCAGAGAGGCCTCGGTGACCTTCTCGCCGTCGTACTCGTGTTCGCCGGAGAATGCGACAATGGCGCGGTACGGGCTTTTGCGTTCCTGCAGATACGCTTCGATAGCGCGATAATACCGGATGGCCCGCTTGATGCTGCCCGTCACGACCATGGCGCGGGCCTCCCCGCCTATCCTTCTGCGGTCGATGACCTGTTCATGGAAATGATCCACCATGATTTCGGCCTTGAGGCGAATGGCGTAGTCATGGTTTTCAACGTACCGGCGCAGTTTCTTCCGGGCGCGCCGCGTGTCGAATTTCGGATCGCCCTCTATTGTCTTGACGAGACGGTAGTAACTGTTGACCGGAGTGTAATGCCCAAGCACATCCACGATGAATCCCTCCTGAATGGCTTGCTTCATGGTGTAACTGTGGAAGGGCAGGTGTTTCACCGTACCGTCGGGCTGGGGAGACGGCTCTCCGAATATCTCCAGGGTCTTGTTCTTGGGCGTAGCGGTAAAGGCAAAGTAACTGGCGTTGGTAAGGAGTTTTTTGGCCTCCATAATCCGGTTGATCTTGTCCTCGGTCGTCTCGTCCTCGCCGGCGGCGTCGAGTTCAGAAGGCGACTGCGACATGGCCGCAGCGGTCCGCCCGCCCTGGCTGGAATGCGCCTCGTCGATGATGATGGCGAAACGGCGGCTCCGGTGTTCGTTGCCGATCTCGTCCAGAATGAAGGGGAATTTCTGCACCGTGGAAATGATGATTTTCCTTCCCGATTCGATGAATTCCCGCAGATTGCCGGATCGCTCCGCATGGCCTACAATAGCCCCGACTTGGGCAAACTGCTTGATGGTATCCCGAATCTGCCGGTCCAGAATGCGCCGGTCTGTTACGACGATGATCGAATGAAAAACCGGGGCATCCTCCTTATGAAGTTCGGTGAGTTGGTGCGCCAGCCACGCTATGGAGTTCGACTTGCCGCTCCCGGCAGAGTGCTGAATGAGATAGCGCCGCCCCGCGCCGTTTTGCGAGACATCCTTTAAGAGTTTGCGCACTACGTCGAGTTGATGGAAGCGGGGCCATATCTGCATGGCCTTCTTGCGCCCGGTCTTCCGGTTTCCTGTTTCGACGATCTGCGCGTAGTTCTCTATGATGTTGGTGAGACTGTCTCGGGTGAAAATCTCCTTCCACAGATAGTCGATTTTCAGTCCATCGGGGTTGGGCGGATTGCCCGCGCCGTCGTTCCATCCCCTGTTGAAGGGAAGAAACCACGAAGCCTTGCCCTTGAGGTGCGTGCAAAATTGCACTTCGTGGTCGTCCACCGCGAAATGCGCCATGCAGCGCCCGAACGCGAAAAGTTTTTCGCGCGGATTGCGATCCCGTTTGTACTGTTCGACCGCATCCTCCGCTGTTTGCTTGGTCAGGCTGTTTTTCAACTCGAAGGTGGCGATCGGAAGCCCGTTGACGAACAGGCACAGGTCCAGCGCCAATTGCGTGTTGTCGAGGCTGTAGCGAAGCTGGCGGGTTACGCTGAAACGGTTTTTGCGATAGCGTTGCTGCGCGGCAACATTCTCCGGCGAGGGAGCGCCGTAGAAAAGATCGATT
>JANQSQ010000410.1 GCA_028283985.1 Rhodothermales bacterium
CATGGAATTTCTCAATCCGTTCATGCTTTTTGCGCTGGGCGCAGCGGCGATCCCGGTGATTGTGCATCTGTTCCATTTCCGCCGTCCGCGGAAAGTGGATTTCAGTTCGCTGACGTTCGTCCGGGAATTGCAGAAAACCACGATGCAGCGGGTCCGGCTGCGGCAGTGGCTGCTGCTTGCGCTCCGCCTCCTCGCCATCGTCTGTCTGGTGGCCGCCTTTGCCCGCCCCTCGCTTACGGGCCAGGTAGCCGGCGCGGTCGGCGGCGCGGCGCGGTCTTCCGCAGCGCTGGTCCTCGACAATTCGCTCTCCATGACGCTGCGGGATGCGGAGGGGGAATACCTCCGCCAGGCCAAGGACATCGTCGCCGGCCTGATCCGGGAATTCGAGGAGCGCGACGAGATTTTTCTGCGGACCACGGCCGGGGGCGACGTGCCCCAGGGACCGCTTTCGCCTGCTTTCGCCATCGATGCGGTCGAGGATATCCGGGCTTCTGCCGCCGGGGTGTCGCTGACCGAGGCCGTCGCTTCCGCTGCGGAGGCGCTGGAGGAAGCCGCTCATCCGAACCGGGAAGCGTACATCGTGAGCGATATACAGGCCCCAGCGCTGGCGGACGCCGTACGGGCGGCGCAAGGGGAGGAAATCCGGGCGTATTTGTTGCCGGTCGGGGGTAGCGCGCAGGCCAACATAGCCGTGGTCGATGTGCGTATCGACAGCCGCATTGTCGAAGCAGGTCAGCCGGTCCGTTTATCGGCCACGCTGGTGAATTACGCGGACGAACCCGTCGAGGGGTATGTGGCGAGCGTTTTTCTGGAGGGCCGCCGTCTGGCCCAGGCCACTGCGGATATTCCGCCGCGCGAGCCGACGGATGTGTCCTTCACGATTACGCCGCCCGGCAGCGGGTGGCTCTCCGGCGCAGTGCAGATCGAGGAGGATGTGTATCCCTTCGACGACCAGCGCTATTTCACGCTGCACGTGCCCGAGCGGCGGCGCATTCTGATCGTGCGGGGGGAAGGCGAGCACACCGGGTTTCTGGAACTGGCCCTGTCGCCGGAACTGGCAAGGGGACGGGTCGCTTTCGACGTGACCGTTATTCCGGAAACGAGTCTGGCGGCGACGGGGCCGGAAGGATACGATGCAGTGGTGGTCGCGGGTGTCCAGACCCTGTCCAGCGGGGAAACGGAGGTGCTCGCCCGGTATGTTGCGGGCGGGGGCGGATTGCTGCTCAGCCCGTCCTCTGCGGGCCAGGAAGAGGGGCAGGAGTACAATACTTTGCTGCAGGCGGTCGGCGGCGGACGCATATCCGGTTTCAACGGATCGCTCGGGTCCCAAACCCGCATCGCCTCGTTCGACCGCGTCGAACTGGAGCACCCGCTTTTCGAGGGCGTTTTTCAGACCGAACCGGAAGGCGACGCCCCGAATGTGGAGCGTCCGGAGATATGGTTCGCCGCGCGCTACGAGCCGGAAGGCGCCGGGGAACAATCCATTATTCGCCTGTCCAACGGCGATCCGTTTCTGCAGGAAATCCGCCATGAGCGAGGCGTGGTGCTGTTGCTTGCCGTGGCGCCCGACGCGCGCTGGAGCGAACTGCCCGTTCGCGGTCTGTTCATCCCGCTCATGTATCGCTCCCTGTACTATTTGTCGGCCTACGAATCCATTTCCGGCGAGCAGTTTCCGGCGGCCCGCCCTGCCGAACTCCGCATTGCCCGTTCCCCCGGAGAGGCGTTGTTGCGTCTGACAGGGCCCGACGGAACGGAATATGTGCCTGAACAGCGCGACCTGTTCGACGCTGCGTTGCTGATGCTTGACGAGGAGGCCGTCGAGCGTTCCGGCGTCTACGACGTATACGCCGGCGACGAAATCGTGCGGCGCATCGCGTTCAATGTGGACGCGCGGGAGTCGGATATGCTCGCGCTGGAACCCAGGGAAGCGCGGCGCCGCCTGACCGAGGTTGTCGGCGCGCCGGTGGAGATCATAGCAGCAGGAGGGCGCTCCGCCGGGGATGTGGTCCAGGCGGTGGCGGAGCAGCGT
>JANQSQ010000423.1 GCA_028283985.1 Rhodothermales bacterium
CGAGATCTTCATAAACCGCTGGGTGGCGGTCAGGTTGACGGCCAGCATCCGGTTCCATGCCGCGTCGTCCTGCTCTTCGATGCGTTCTCCCGACTGGAAGATGCCGGCGTTGCAAACGATGATGTCGAGGCCGCCGAATGTAGCCACTACCTGATCTACAGCGGCCTGCATTGCGCTGTCATCGGTTACGTCGCATACGATCCCGGTCATTCCCTCGAGGGCATCGATGACGCCGGGATCGATGTCTATTCCCGCCACGGTGGCGCCGTCGCGGGCAAGGGCCTCGCATGCGGCTTTGCCGATGCCGCTGCATGCGCCGGTGACGATAGCGATTTTCCCCTGATGTTCTTTTGCAGTGCCCCTTTTGCCCAGTTTCGCCTGTTCGAGCGACCAGTATTCCAGGTCGAAAATTTCCTGCTCCGACAAAGCCTGCCATCCGCCGAGAGATTCGCCGGTTTGAATGGCCTGACGGGTGTGGCGCGCAATGTCGGTAATGATTCCGCATTCCCTGACACTGCTGCCGAAGGCGATGCAACCGTTCTCTTTCCAGACCACCATGCGTGGGGCCGGGTCGAGCATGTGCAGCCCCTCGGTTTTGTGGGCTTCGTAATAAGCCGCATAGTCCCTTGCGAATTCGGCTACTTCAGGTACGTTCTGTTTCGGCTGTTTTGAGACTATAGCAGGGATGCGCTTGGTACGGATTACATGATCCGGCGTGATGGGCCCCCGCGTGGAGATGTCGGCTATATCCTTGCGGCTTGCGTAGCCCTGAGCGCCTGTCGATCGATCGAGCATGGCCAATTGCGCCGAGCCGCGCGCCTCGGACACCGCCCGGCGGATATGCGCCAGATCCGGCAGGTTCACGTCGCGTTGCGCTTCGGGGTGGCTTGTCCGGCCATGTTTGGCGATGTACGCTTCGGCGCGGCTCACCAGTTCGATCATGTTTTCGTAGGCCACCCTGGCGTCATCGCTCCATGTGAATATGCCATGGTGCATCAGGATGATACCTTTGTACCGCTCCAGATCCACGCCTCGGATTGCTTCGTGCACTTGTTTGGCCAGGATAAAGCCGGGCATCACGTACGGCAGGATCAGGCAGTCGGAGCAGATCTCCTGCATGATGGCTTCCCCCTGCGGATTGTTCGTAAGGGTAACCATCGCATCGGCATGGGTATGATCTACGAATTTGGCCGGAACGATGGCGTGCAGGATAGCCTCCACCGACGGCGACGGGGCCGACGGGTCCAGCATGAACGAGCGTAATTGCCGCGTCATTTCCTCGTCGGACAATGCTTCCAGGTCGGCCAGGCGTTTCGTTTCGTCGAGCCGTAGTGCGGGAAATCCCGGCTTCTCGATGGTTTTCAGATCCCATCCGCTGCCTTTCACATAGAGCACGTCCACGTTGCGTCCCAGCAAGTCCTGCACCACGGCCTTGACCGATGTGTTGCCGCCTCCGTGCATTACCAGGTATTCGTCCGATCCCAGCAGGCGCGAGGTGTACACGCGCAACGCCAGATCGTCGCCGGCGCAGGCTTTTGCCCCCTGATCGTTCCACAAACTATGCATGAGTATCCTATTGTTCGATCAGATGGATCAGCGTTCGTACGGCTTCCTCGATGAAAGCCGGGTCTTCTGCACCGTAATCCAGCTCGCGTAATTCGATGGAGGCAGGCATGGCGCTGCGCAACGTATCGAAGAAAACGGCGTCGCTTTCCTTGTCGGCAAGCGGTCCTCCGGGAACGGAATACCGGCTGACCCCCTGTAGCGGCAGCATGAAGACGGTCTTTTGCTTGCTGTGGGCGAGGCGGCGGGTAATATCCCTGGCTACCTTGCGGATTTCGTCCGGCCCGAGTCGTGGGGCGAACACGACCGGGCTGTGGAAGACATAGGCGTGATTCTTGTAGACCTCCGGCGCTTCGTTCGGGGTGTGCAACAGCAGCCCGATGTGTTCGGCGCCGCCCGGACAAATTACCTGCGGCAATCCCAATTTTCCGGCTACGGTCAGACGTTCGGGGTCGCGCGAAGCGCGTAATCCGTCGTATACGTCGTCGGCGATTTCTCCAAGACCGTAGTCGAAGACTGCTTTGATGATCCCCTCCCGCATCATCTGTTCCATGGCCCGCCCCCCGGCGCCGATCGCGTGAAAGGTGATGACCTCGTAGCCTGCTTCGTGAAACAGGTCGATGGCGTGCATGGCGCCATGGGTCAGGACCCCGAGATTGGTCATGCCGATGGTCCCCTTGCTGTCCGCTTCGGAAATGATGACGCGTTCGCTTTTTTGCGCCATGCCCACGGCGGCTCCTGCGGCATTCGCCAGGATTTTTCTCGAGAATGGGTTGAGGCCCAGAATGTCGCTGACCGAGAACATCATGGTGATGTCCTTGATATCGACAAAGGGTTCGGTGTCCCCGGACGCGGCCGTCGAAAGCATGATTTTGGCGAATCCGTAAGGCAGCGCCTGCATGACTTGCGAACAGGTCGAGGTGCCCTGGGTGCCGCCCATGGCCAGCAGCGCGTGGATTTTGTGTTCCAGGACCAGATCCAGCAGTATTTTTTGCGCTCCCCGGACGAGATAAGGTCCGACATCCTCGCGCGTGGGGTTTTTCAGCAACGCATCCGGGTCGCCTCCCCCTGCACGGATTACCGTAGCGGTATCGATGTGGACGGGGACGGCCGCGGGTCCGACCACGCCGATATTGACCAGAAGGGCTT
>JANQSQ010000429.1 GCA_028283985.1 Rhodothermales bacterium
ATTATGTTTGATGCCGTTGCATATCGCCGGAATGTGGAAACCGCTGCCGAAGCCATTCGCGCGCGGACCGACCTGTCCCCCCGAATCGGTTTGATCCTGGGAACAGGTCTCGGCGAACTTGCGGAAAAGATCGAGGCCGAGACGATCATCCCTTACGAAGAAATTCCGGGGTTTCCCCTGTCCACGGTGGAATCTCATTCCGGCCGTCTGCTGATAGGTACGCTGGCTGGCGTTCCGGTGTATGCATTGCAGGGACGTTTTCACTTGTACGAAGGGTATGATGCCCAAACCATCGTGTTTCCCGTTCGGGTATTCGGTGTGCTGGGCGTGGATACCCTGCTTATTTCCAACGCAGCCGGCGGTATGAATCCCGTGTACAGAAAAGGGGAATTGATGTTGTTATCGGATCATATCAATTTTCAGAACGCCAACCCCCTGATCGGTCCGAATATCGACGATTGGGGAGACCGGTTTCCGGATATGAGCGCGCCTTATGACGGAGCGCTGCAGCAACTGGCGGAAGAAAAGGCTCTTGAGGCCGGGATCAAACTGCACCGGGGGGTATATGTGGCGGTTACGGGGCCCAACCTGGAAACGAGAGCAGAATACCGGATGCTTCGTGCATGGGGGGCGGATGTAGTAGGAATGAGCACCGTTCCCGAGGTGATTGCGGCCCGTCATATGAATATGCGCGTGCTTGCCATCTCGGTTGTAACCGACGAATGTTTTCCCGATGCGCTCGAGGCTGTTTCGCTTGCAGAAATTATTGCCGCCGCAGGAAAGGCAGAACCCCTCTTGACCCGGCTTGTGTCGACAATCGTATCGGCAATCGGCGAATGAGGGCGTACTCTGTCCGCCATGCCGTGTCGGCTCCCCATCCATGCCCAGGTTTGAAGAAGTAAAGCGATTCGATCACGCTGCGCTGGAGCGCGAGGTGCTGGCCTGGTGGGAACAGCGCCGCATTTTCGAAAAAAGCGTATCCGAACGGGCGAACCACAAGGCCTTCACCTTCTATGAAGGGCCACCCACCGCAAACGGACGCCCCGGCATTCATCATGTGATGGCGCGAACCATCAAGGATGTGTTCTGCCGGTACAAAACGATGAAGGGCTTCTATGTGGAACGCAAGGCTGGCTGGGATACGCATGGCCTTCCCGTCGAGATTGAAGTGGAAAAGGCGCTTGGTTTGGGGGGGCGCGAAGACATCGAGCGATACGGGGTCGGCAAATACAACGAAAAATGCCGCGAAAGCGTCCTCCGATATAAAGAGGTATGGGACGACCTGACGAAAAAGATGGGCTATTGGGTCGATCTGGACAATCCCTATGTTACCTTCGAAAACAGGTATATCGAAACGGAATGGTGGCTCCTCAAGAAAATCTATGAGAAGGGGTTACTGTACAAGGGGCACAAAATTCAGTGGTACAGCCCCGGTTCAGGGACGGTGCTTTCATCCCATGAAGTCAGCCTCGGTTATGAGGAAGTGCAGGATCCGTCCGTCTATGTACGGTTCCCCGTACGAGACCAGGAGCACACAGCCTTTTTGGCATGGACGACTACGCCGTGGACGCTCATTTCCAATACGGCGCTTGCGGTCGGCGCCGGCATTGAATATGTGAAAGTGCGCCTGAATAATCCAGTTGGAGACGGAGAGTGTCTGATTCTTGCAGAAGAACGTCTGGATGTGCTGGATGCCGACTATGAAATCATCCGAAGATTTCAGGGCAGGGATATGGTGGGCATGGCCTACACCCCTGTTTTCCCGTACTTTCTCGACGAGGGCGGCAGACAGAGAGCCTGGCGTGTGGTGGAAGCCGACTTCGTATCCACGGAAGACGGGACAGGCATCGTGCACCTGGCCCCGGCTTTCGGCGCAGATGACCATGCTGTAGCGCAAAAGGAGGGGTTACCCTTGTTCAATCCGGTGGATGCCGCAGGGCGCTTTACGGACAAGGTTCTTCTTGTCAGCGGACAATGGTTCAAGGATGCGGACAAACCGATTGTCCGGGACTTGCGGGATCGCGGCCTGCTATACAAGCAGGAAACGCACCTTCACAATTACCCGCATGACTGGCGAAAGGGTACGCCGCTCATGAATTACCCGGTAGAAAGCTGGTTCGTTCGGACTACGGCGATTAAAGACCGGATGATTGCACTCAACGATACGATCCACTGGCAGCCGTCGGCTATGGGTACGGGCCGTTTTGGCGAATGGCTGAAGAACAATGTGGACTGGGCGCTGAGTCGCCGCAGATACTGGGGGACTCCGCTTCCGATCTGGCAGTCGGACAAAAAGGGGTCCGATTATATCGAGGTGATCGGGTCCATGGCGGAGCTACGGGAGAAGTGCGAAGACCAGCTTCCGGAGCACGACAAGGATATCGATTTGCACCGGCCTTTCGTGGATACCCTGACCTGGCCTGCACCGGATGGCGGAACGATGCGCCGCGTCCCCGAAGTAATCGACGTATGGTTCGATTCAGGCTCGATGCCGTTTGCGCAATGGTATTATCCATTCGAGAACAAGGAAAAATTCGAGCGGCATTTCCCGGCCGATTTTATTGCAGAGGGCATTGACCAGACCAGGGGATGGTTCTACACAATGCATGTGCTGGCAGCGGCTGTAATGGACTCGGTGGCCTACCAAAATGTCGTGGTCAACGGACTTGTTCTCGATGAGAACGGGGAAAAGATGTCCAAATCCCGGGGCAATGCGGTGGATCCGTTCGAGACGATCGCACGCTACGGAGCGGATACCGTGCGCTGGTACATGATGAGCAACTCGCCGCCGTGGGAAAACATCAAGTTTTCCGAACGCGGTCTTGGCGACACGCTCCGGAAATTTTTCGGTACGCTCGAAAATGTCTATTCCTTTTTTGCCACCTATGCCAATATAGACGGCTTTTCGTACGACAAGGACCGGATTCCCGTGCATGAACGCTCCGAGCTGGATCGCTGGATTGTGAGCTTGTTACACAGTACGGTTCGCAAGGTGGATGAGGCATATCATACGTATGATCCGACACGGGCCGCGCGCGGGATAGAACGGTTCGTGGAAGAGCTTTCCAACTGGTACATCCGCAGATCGCGCCGGCGGTTCTGGAAAGAAGCAGATACCGGCAGCGACAAGGAAGCAGCCTATCAGACTGTGTATGAATGCCTGGTGGCTATTGCCGGCATGATGGCCCCGATCGCTCCGTTTTTCAGTGACTGGTTACATCGTGCTCTCGAGGCCGGTACAGGAAAGGAAGGATGCGAGTCCGTACATCTGGCATCCTTCCCCGAACCGGCCGAGCACGAAATCGACGCGGATCTTGAACGGCGCATGGCGCTGGCCCGGACTATTTCGTCCATTGCCCTTTCGATGCGAAACCGGAGCGAAATCAATGTACGGCAACCACTTCCCCGCATTCTGGTCGTTACCGGGGAGCATGTCTCCGAAAGCGATATAGAGCAGGTTCGTACCATTATCCTCGATGAGATTAATGTCCGGGCTATCGAGTATATCTCCGGCTCAAGCGGGATTGTGAAGCGTTCGGCCCGTCCGGATTTCAAGCGTTTGGGGCCCCGTCTCGGAAAATGGATGAAGGGGGTCAATCAGGCGGTCCGAGCGCTTGATGACACACAGATCGGCAGGTATGTACAAGAAGGAAAGATCGCCATCCAGGTGGAAGATCAGTGTATTGAACTGGGTCCCGGAGACATTGAGGTAACAAGCGAAGAGGTGGCCGGATGGCTTGTCGGGCAGGA
>JANQSQ010000487.1 GCA_028283985.1 Rhodothermales bacterium
GCGTCATTCGCCCCCTGCCCGTTCAGGGTTTCCTCCGGGCGCGGTTCGTTCGCGCATCCTCCCGCCCATAGCAGACAGCATGCCACGGGGAGGCACAGCGCCATCCACCGGCTGCACAGAGCACTAAAGGATAAGATGCCTCGCATGGGGTTATCTATTCCTGGCGTCAAGTACGGGTGGCTCCAGGGACGGAATTTCTTCCGCTGCCGCTTCTTCCGCACGCTTCCGGGCAGCAGCGGCCCGGGAGGCGACCCGGGCTACGGCCAGCGCCTGTCGTTGTTCGGCCCAGCGCCCGGCATGGCCCAGCCAGGCAGCAAGCGCCCGCCACTTGGCCGGATCGTCGGGAGAATACGCAGCAGCGGCGCGGGCCAACCCGATCTGGCTATCCAGTTCCTGCAAAGCTTCCGTGGCGTCCACATGCCGCTGGCCTTCCTCCACATCGCCAAGCGCAATCAGCACACGGCC
This sequence comes from Rhodothermales bacterium, assembly GCA_028283985.1. Taxonomy (GTDB): domain Bacteria; phylum Bacteroidota; class Rhodothermia; order Rhodothermales; family VXPQ01; genus VXPQ01. Next base: position 466 of record JANQSQ010000487.1, read on the forward strand.
ATAGTTGTACCGGAAAGCGGACTCATAGGGTTTCGCATACGCCGCGCGTTCCAGCAAGGGAAGCGCATCCTCCGCATCGCCGGTTTTGAGCAATAACGCGCCGAGCCGGTATGCAAAGTCGGCACTTTCCCCATCATAATCCCATGCCTTACGCGCATGGGGAAGCGCTTCTGCCGTCCGCCCCTCTTCATCGTACAACTCAGCCAGCCAGGCATGGACCTGCGCATTGGTCGAATCATGCATAAGCGCCTCACCGTATGCCCATGCCGCACTGTCGGGCAGGTGCAGCAACTCGTAGGTACGGCCGGTCTGCGCCCATGCCTGGGACAACATGGCGGCATCCGTCCGCCGGTAAAACACCGCGATATGTTCCGGCGAGGACAGGATGGCCTCCCGCTGAAGCCGGTACCGGCGGATTGCCTCACTGTACCGCCCCTCTTCAAACGCGACATGCCCGCGCCGAAACCAGCCGTCGCGCAGGTACGGATCCAGAGACACGGCTTGCGCAAAAGCTTCGTCGGCCAAAGCAAGCTGGTATGTCTGCATCAGAAGGCTCCCCAGAAGCATGTGCACCTCCGGCAGGTCGGGCGCTTGATCCAGCAGGCTGTCCGCCAGTGCAAGAGCTTCCGTATACCGCCCTGCCTCCTCTTCTTCTCGCGCCTTCACAAGCAGACTCAGGACTTTTTCGTCGGCCGCCTGCAGGCGTTCCGCCGGCGTCTGCGCCTGTTTCCCACACCCGACGAAGGTAAGGGATACCAATAAACACCCTGCTACAGATATGATCGGCAAAGGTCTGGACATGACAATTGGATGCGCGGAAACGACCGCTGTAATGTATCCCCGTATGAAGGAGCCCGATCAAAATAAGGGAATTACATCGAATACCTGCCCGGTATATGTGTGGACGCAATCCCTCACGTTCTGCGTTTACCGGAAACGCCTGGAGTACGCATGCCGGACCGTTAAGGACGAGGTTGATTCCCCAAAACAACGATTTCTGCAACATCCGACCCTTCCACGATATGTACCTCGCTGCCAGCGAGCAAGTTCGCATACCGCGCGGTTTCCCCGCCGGGCCAGCGCACCACAAGCGTATCCACTTGCACAGCCTCTCCTAACCCGAACGTCAGCGCCTTGTCCGAAGAAGCAAGGTAACTCGATCCCGTCCGCACACGCCGCTGCATCCGTCGATCGCCTGTCACAGCCGTCACATGGGCGCCGAGGGCATCCCTGTTCCCGTGCACGCCCTGCAAGCGCACGCGCAAAAAAGCGCCCCCCTGCGCCTCGTTACGCAAGAGATGGACCGGCCCGGCATTCTCCGTAATCAGGATATCCTCATCGCCGTCCCGGTCATAATCGGCAAGGGCCGCCGCGCGAGCAATGATCGGTTCGGAGATCGGGTACTCGTATTCGGAAAAATGCCCATCCCCGGCATTCAGAAAAAGCTGCGGCTCCTGCCGGTAAAACAATCCTTCCGCAGTGCCTTCCACATCCGGCGAAATATGCCCGTTCGCCAGAAAAATATCCATATCCCCATCCAGATCGGCATCGAAGAGGCACAGTCCGAAAGTAAGCGTGGGAAGCGACGGCAGCCCCACCTGAGACTGGGCTGCCCGGTCCAGAAAAAGGCCCGGAGATATCTGACGGTATAAACCCGCCGGTTCGTTTGCAAAATGTCCGATAACGACCGACGGAGCGCCTGTGTGATCCAGTATCCCGGCATCCACGCCCATGCCCGCGCGCGCCTGTCCCTCCTCGTCATACGCAATGCCGCTCGCCACTCCCTGCTCGACGAATCCGCCCGACCCGTCGTTCATGTACAGCATATCCCGCTGCGTATCGTTCGCCACCACCAGATCCGACCAGCCATCCTCATTGAAATCCCATTCGGTCACGCCCAGGGTCTTGCCGGGAGCAGGCAGAAATCCGGCTTCGGCGGTACGATCGCTGAATGCGCCGCCCTCGTTTCGATAAAAGCGACCGGGAACGCCCTCGTACAACTTTGGCGTGCAGTAGGTTTTGTCTTCCCCGTTAATGGTGCACCACATGTCTTTTTCCGGGGACCACTCGACGTAATTCCCCACGTACAAATCGACATATCCGTCCTGATCGGCATCGAAAAAAATGGCCGCTGTACTCCACGCGGCATCGTCCGAAAGACCCGCAGCCTGTCCTGTCTCCGTAAACACGACACGCCCCCCGGGGCCCGCTTCCCGGTCGTTTCGAAGCAGCAGATTCCGCCCAACGGCGGTGAGGAAAATATCCGGGTCGCCGTCGTTGTCGTAGTCGGCAATGGCGAGGCCCATGCCGTAAGCTCGCAAACCGGCAAGGCCCGTTTCTTCCGTGACTTCCGTAAAATGCCCTCCTTCGTTCCGATACAGGCGGAGTGCAGGCAGCCCGGCATCGCCGCGATCCGGCCATACGCCACCTGCAACCAGTACAATATCCTGCCAGCCGTCCCCGTCGTAATCCAGAAAACCTGCCCCGCCGCCCATCGTCTCGGGAAACCACATTTCGCCGAATGCGCCGGTAACATGCCGAAATGCCCCCAGCCCCGCTTCCTGCGTAACACGGGTAAACCGAAGCGCATCCGATGGAGACCCGGAGATATCCGTTTGCCCATCAGGGGCCTCGTTGCCCGTCCCGCACCCGCCCGTGGCGAGCATGCACGCGGCGAACAGCATCATACGGGAGCAAACGGTCACGGCGTACGGTGCGGAGAAGGAAGTTGCGCCAGATAGTAGATGGCTTCCTCGTGGTCGGGGGCGTGTCGGAGCACCGTTTCCCAAGCTGTACGGGCTTCTTCGTAGTTCCCTGACAGTGCGTGGAGCGTACCCAGATTCAGCCAGACATCGGGTTGGGTGGGAGCGAGTTGCAACAGCGCTTCGTACCGCTCGAGCGCCATGGTGGTATCCCCGGTCGCAAGATACAGGTTGGCGACGTTATTATGCAGTTCCAGCCAGCCGGGACGCAGGGAAATCGCTACCGTAAGCGCCTCGATAGCTTCTTCCATACGACCCGATCGGTGCAATGACTCGCCGTACTGTACCCAGAGAAGGGGTTCCATACTGTTGGTCTTGATCCGCTCTACCCATAGCTCGACGTCCCGCTGGAGGGCAAGCAGCGTATCGGCGCGGGCAAGGTACTGCGCGCCCCGTTCCGTTTGCCCGAGGCCGTTCAGCGCCTGTCCGAGGTTATAATGCGCCGGATAATGCCATGGAATCCCATCGGCCACGCGTGTCAGGATTTCTGCAGCAGCTTCGAGCTCTCCGTTGCGCAAATGCTGTACCCCATACACATAGGCATAGTTCAGATTGCCCGGATCCAGTGCAATGCCCTGTTCGGAGTACGAAAGTGCTTCTGTGAAATCCCCTGCGTCTTCATAGAGTTGCCCAAGCCACATGTACACCGTTGAATTGGAGGAATCCGCTGCAATGGCCCGCTCGTACGCCCAGC
>JANQSQ010000441.1 GCA_028283985.1 Rhodothermales bacterium
TTACAATTAGGCCGAAAAATTGGACGCAATCCTTCTGTGCAAGCGAGTCGTTCCCGAATCCATTCCTCGTCCACTGGCTCGCCCTCCATCGCCATGGAATTGGCGACGTGACGGGGAATCGCTTCCAGACGCCGCCGCTGTTTCTCCTCATGCGGTAGTTTGCGCCATCGCTCGATTGCCTCTATCCAGGCTGCGTTCGGCATCGTCGTTCTCCTGATCCAGTAACAATATGTCGACAACCCTTTAATCTTTTCACGCACCAACTTTGTTCTCAAGAAGCCGCATCCAACCGATTTCGTATGGCGTCGGCATCCGAGGAGCGGGCGAGATACCGGGCCTCCGATCGGGTAAGGCAGTCGAAAGAATGACCGAACTCTGCTCGCCACCAATCTTCGAAATCCCGTCCGTGTTTTTCGCGGAGTTCATATAGTTGCTCGCTGGAGGGATTCAGCTTGGCGGAGTACGGTTTGCCTGTCAGCGCAACGGCGCCGACCACCCGGGATCCTTGATGTTCGATCCAGCCGCGCAGATTAGCCAGCGTTCCGCCTTGTCCGACGAAATCGTCCACCATGACGTAACTGCGCCCTTTATCGACACAGCCCTCGAATCGGGCCTGGCGAGCAAGGCGGCTGTATCCGTCCGCCCCCGTGTGACAGGCGATATTCGCCTGTACGACCGTAGTCTCGAAAGCGATGCCCAGTTTATCGCCGAGGAACGCCGCCAGCGCGATCGGAATGGCATTGACACCGCCGCGCTCGTAGGCGTGAGCGCTGACAAATACAGGTGCGCTTCCCTCGTCGATTGGACCGATCAGCGTTCGCACCGCTGCGATACCTGATTTATCAACCAAGGCACGAACAAGCTTCGCTGCAGCCTCGACATCGCCTGCTTTCGCGGCTGGGTATTCGGGATGCCGCTTCGTATCGGATTCCGAAGCCAACAAGACAACATCAGGAAAGTCTTGCCAAGTGATCCTTGGAGGAGGAGAAAGTGGATACACAGGGACTCTACTTCAGCTGGCGCCACACGGAATCATTTCTCTTCGCCTACCGGGTTTACAGCGGAATCGTCTTCACGGGAATGCGCGATGAGCGCTTCTCCCGCGATCTCGGCCATTTCCCTTTTACTGCGCCGCAGCAAGCCGATTTCATAGGAGGTCAGCATCCGGGGAGCGGGCGAGATGCCGAGCCTCTGTTCGAGTAAGGCAGCCGAAGGAGTGAGCGGACTGTTTTCGCCGCCGCTTTTCGAAGCCCGGTCTGCGTTTTCGTTGCCGAAGTTCATGCGTTTGTTTACATATTTATAATGCAGTCAATCGCAACAGCACAATATACCCTGCATGGACAAAGATCGCCAGTTCTCTCTTGCTCTGCCCCCGCCGCCCGCTTCCGGCGAAACCCCCTTGATTCCGGCTCGCATGGTCAACGAATGGGTGTATTGCCCGAGGCTCGCCTATCTGGAGTGGGTGGAAAACGAATGGGCCGACAGCGGG
>JANQSQ010000456.1 GCA_028283985.1 Rhodothermales bacterium
ACACGGCTCCAGGTTGACGTACAGGATGGCGTGCTCCAGCGCATCGATGCCGTAGCGCCGCTCGGCGTCCCGGATAGCGTACACCTCTGCATGAGGCCCGCCGTATTCGTGGTGCAACCCCTGGCCAAGCAGCGTGCCGTCGGTCCCGACAAGCACTGCGCCCACCATCGGATTGGGGCTGACGAGTCCGGCGCCCTGCCGGGCCAGTTCCAGGCAGGTCGTCATCCACTTTTCATGTGCGTGGTCCGTCATATCGCTTCGGATTCGTTACGCAATCGGCTACCCCTTGTCATGAGACGCAAGGCAACCGCGCATGGCTGAATATACGGGTGAAACGGAACCGCAGGGGAGCGGAAGCATTGACGCATGAGAAAATTGCAGGTCGTGGCGCAGGATCCGAATCCGATGGGGGCGCCGTATCATACTCCGGCAGGTTCGCGCGCCTGCCCGGCCCGTAGCATCAGGTATTCCGCAAGACGCACACCCTGCCCTGTAGCTCAATTGGCAGAGCACCTGACTCTGGATCAGGGGGTTCCAGGTTCGAATCCTGGCAGGGCAGCAGGGGTAAAAAGGTATCGAAACTTTGCTACCGTAACACCCGTCACGCGTTTTTTTGCGCTCACCCGCCCTGTAGAAAGCGGCCATGGATCTGATTTCCGATATCGAAATTCTGGACGGTCCGGGCAAGACGCCCGGCAGGGAGCATACGTCCGCTTCCCGGGCCGCTGCGTCCCGGGCCGGCGAGGATATCGACAAGGCGCGTACGACCGCTGTCGAGGCCGAGGGGCATCGCCGGGTATATATCGAGACGTACGGGTGTCAGATGAATGTCTCGGATTCCGAGATTGTGGCGTCCGTGCTCCGGCAAAGCGGGTTCGGGCTTACCCGGAATGAAGCAGAGGCGGATGTGGTGCTGCTGAACACATGCGCCATCCGGGAAAACGCGGAGCAGAAGGTGCGCCGCCGCTTGCGGGATTTCCAGGGGCGCAAACGCGCCGGAAGAGGTCCCTCATCGAACGGCCGCGGATCGGGTTCGTCTCCCGTTCGGCTCGGTGTGCTCGGATGCATGGCCGAGCGCCTGCGCACCAGACTCCTGGAACAGGAGCAACTCGTCGATCTCGTGGTGGGCCCGGACGCCTACCGCGATCTGCCCCGTCTTCTCCGCGAAACGGACGAAACCGGGCAGGCGGCCGTCAATGTGCACCTTTCCCGCGAGGAGACGTACGCCGATATTGCGCCGGTTCGCTACGATACGAACGGCGTCTCGGCATTCGTGTCCATCATGCGGGGCTGCGACAACATGTGTTCCTTCTGCGTCGTGCCCTTCACGAGAGGGCGCGAGCGCAGCCGTCCGGCGTCGAGCATTCTCTCCGAGTGCGCACAGTTGGTGGAAGCAGGGTACAGGGAGGTGACCGTACTGGGACAGAACGTGAATTCCTATCGTTTCGAGCAGGACGGCATGACGGTTGATTTTGCCGAATTGCTCCAGCGGATCAGTTTCGTTTCGCCGGAACTGCGGATACGTTATTCGACCAGTCATCCGAAGGATTGCAGCGA
>JANQSQ010000478.1 GCA_028283985.1 Rhodothermales bacterium
CAGCACATCGAATACCCGCAGCGTCACCTGCTCCGCCTGCGGCAACTGGAAACGAATAGTGGTAGCCGGATTGAACGGATTCGGGTAGTTCTGCGCCAGGGCATACGCTTCCGGCAGTTCCGGTTCGTCTTCGCTGGATACGGGAACGTACTGGCTACTGTGAATCATCGTCACGGTTTGCCACTGGCTCGGCGTATTCCACCACTGGTTGTTTAGCGTGGGGTTGAGACTCCATGAGATCTGGTGTTCACGAGCGTCCCCTCCATCCCGGTCGTTCAGCGAAATCGTAAAAGGCATGAAACGGGGATCGTCATTCTCCCCGGGAAAATTGGCGTCGGCATCGCCGGGAACCTTCATCTGCGGAGTAGGAAAATACGCCAGCATGTTGAAGCCATTCGTAGTGGTTTCGTAGGCGGCGCCGCCGACATTCGGCTTATCGACATCGGCCAGCACGAACGTTTTCGCGGTGGCATCGGTCGCGGACCCGTGCGGTGATATGCGGAGTTGGTAATCAGGATATGCTCCGCGCCCGAAGTTGCTGTGGGGAGAACCGCCCAACACCGATCCCCCGGCGTCGCGCACGTCATAGTTTCCCCATCCTAATTCAATGGAATCGTACGCCCAGGCGCCTTCCGGCCCATCGCTTGCCGGGGAGAAACTCAGCATGTCATCGGTGATTTCAGCATATATCCATATTTCCGGAGACAACCCCATGGCATCGTTCCCCTCGTAATACGCCACCCAGACGGATCCGGAGAGATCGTCGTTGTTGTCGGGATCCACTGAGGCGTCGGCTCTCTGCGAATGCATATCGTCGACGACGAACGGCATGGCCCCCTCAGGGAAACCCTCGTTCGATACGGTCCCCGAATTGACCGCGTTAAACAGCGTCTCGGCCTGCGCATCCGTCAATGACAGGATCGGCGGCGAAACGGCGAGGTCCGGGTTGTCTATTTCCACCGCGCTGTTCGATACGTCCGGGTTCTCCGTTCCGGATGCGCTCAAACTGGTGACCGCATAGTAAAGCGTCGAACCGGAAGACGAAAACGAATAAGGCACCTCGACCTCGTGCCGCACCTCGTAAGGAGCCGCGGACACCGTCTCCAAAAGCGATACGCTTGCGGCGCTCACATCTGTGATCGGGTCTGCGCTGAAATACACTTTGTATCCCCCGAAATCGGGATTGTGGGTCCAGGAAATCACATTGGTAGAACCGTCGGCGCGCACCTCCACGCCGGACATGGCCGCAGGCAGCCCC
>JANQSQ010000489.1 GCA_028283985.1 Rhodothermales bacterium
GTGCAGCGGCTGACGAATCGCATCGGGTACGACGGAGGCGCTTTTTACTCTCCCGACGGTTCGCAAATCGTGTGGCGGGCGCATTATCCCGAACCGGGACCGGAACAGGACGACTATCTCCGCCTCCTTGAACAGGGCCTCCTGCGGCCCGGCGAACTGGATATCTACGTCATGGATGCAGACGGCTCGAACATGCGCCAGGTGACGCACCTCGGCGGGGCCAACTTCGCTCCCTACTGGCATCCCGACGGGAAACGCATCCTGTTCAGTTCCAACCACGAGGACCCGAACGGACGGGAGTTCGAAATCTATATGATCGGGGTGGACGGAACCGGCCTGACGCGCATCACGCACTCCGAGGCGTTCGACGGATTCCCCGTATTCAGCCCGGACGGACGCTACCTGGCGTTCGGCTCGAACCGGAACAACGAGGGCACGAACGACACGAATATCTTCCTTGCGGAATGGGTTGAGGAATGATCGGAGAAAAGGTGCGGGCGTAGCGCCCGGCGCGAAGGCCGCCACCGCGTATATATTTACTTTAGTGTATTTGCTTCAAGGCTTCGGGCCTGCTCGTCTTCCCGAATGCGATCCAGCATGAATTCATAGACATTCACGCAACAAGCGCGCCGATCTCCTGAGGAAAGCTGTTCGACGGCCCGTCCGATCCGACGAACCCGGGTCTCGGGTTTCCTGGCCGATTCGATCCAGCGGACCCAATCGAGACGCCCCAGAAGGGTAAGGTCCTTCCACAACGTCTCCGCATCGTGCGAAGCGGTAAGGGCGATCCGGAAATCCTCGGAGAGCGTGGGTTCGGGTTCCGGTCCGAGGATAGCGAGTTGCACCGTGTCGCCCACGTCGGCGCCGGCGCCGTTGCGCATGGCCTTGTTCACATGGAGCCAGTGTCCTCCGGACGGGTCAGGTTCCAGGACCGCCCGAAAAGGCTGACCGTTCATAACGCCTTCGACCTTGGTTGCGCCATCCGAGGGAAATCGCCCGGCAACCCGCTTTGGAACGGTGAGAAGGACCTTGGAACCGGCCTTTGCCGTTTGAGGATGCTGGAAGAGCCGGGCCTCGAAACGTAAAACCGACGGACCGGCGTCGTTCTTGTCCTGATATCCCATCCCGCCGTTCGTTCAGAACCTTATGCACCGCATTGGTGCCCAAGAGAGGACTCGAACCTCCACGCCCTAACGGGCACATGACCCTGAATCATGCGCGTCTACCAATTCCGCCACTTGGGCCGGTATATACCTGGCGCTTGCTCCCAGCGCATCGGTAAACGGGTCTCCGTATCCCGAATCCCGAGGGAGCATGTTGCGTCAAATATCCGGCGGATTGTCAATGCCTTCCGGGAGCCGAAAGTTCCTTCGCCGACGACGCCCTGAACGGTAACCAACCATGTTTCGCCTATTCTTCCGGAACCTGTTCTGTTCCCTGGGGTTTTTGTAAATTAGGCCATTTTCGAGGAGCAGGAAGGTCTGATCCCGTCCATGGCGCAATGGCAGGGCGCTACGAAAACGTCGCGCATGGCGTGACCTCCCGCGCCCCTACCCTCCTCGGTAGCTCAATGGTAGAGCATGCGGCTGTTAACCGCAGGGTTGTAGGTTCGAGTCCTACCCGGGGAGCCCATTATGGGTTGAACGGCTTCCCCTCCGTCAAAAACGCCGTATGAGGATAAAGGCTGTAATCCTGCGGCAATTACCCTCTGAACTCCTCTGCCCTTTTTAGGATACTCTGATCATTCCACCATTTCCGTATAGGTGTGGGCACAAAGAATTGTGAATTTTTCTTGCAATTTTGCGCCATTATGCTGTACTTATAGAGCATAATGACTGCGCTATATACCGTCACGGCTGTGTGATGGTGCAGTCGTGACCCACCCACTTATTCTAAGGAGGTAAAAATGGCAGTCAGGATTATTATCGGTTTGATCACCCTCCTGGCGATTGTAGAGGGCCTGGCGCCCGACGCAATCGGCTCAGGGATTGTGGCGCTTCTACTGGTCATTCTGGGCTTGGTCTATGGGGCGATGGCGATTGACGCCGAGGATGCTACAGCCTATCTGGTGGTTACTTTAGCGGTCGGCGGCGCTGCGGCCATGGATGTGTTGAGCCATATCCACGCGGTTGGCGCCCACCTGGACGCGATCCTCGATCAGGCAAGTGTAGCGCTGTATGCCGGTGTTGTCAGCATACTCGTAGTAAGGGTGCTAAACCGCCTCAAGGGTTAACCTTATGCAGGGTGGATGAGCGGCCTGCAGCCTCTTGCAGCCGCTCA
>JANQSQ010000494.1 GCA_028283985.1 Rhodothermales bacterium
AGGCCGAGACGGGCGTCACAAGGTCGGCGCTAAGACGCCGGCAGATCGGCACGACCAGATTGCCCTTGTCCCGATGGGCGTCAACAAGGCGTATAAAATCTTCAAGCGGCATGGTTTGCAAATAAAAACCCACAAAAAACCCCACTGTTCAGATGTGAACAGTGGGGATACGGCCGACCGCGCTGCTACATGGCGGCAATTATGGCGTACACGCAAGGCGGATCCCACTGTCCGGCGACCTGCGCCACCAGCCGCCGGCATGAATATGGATGCTGCTATGTACGCATTGTTCGATCATAATCGCCCAAGATATACCTTGAACCGGTGAAAAGCAAGGATGTGCAGGGAAGCATGTAACCTTTACGAAAGTACGTCCGTTACCCTTCTTTTTTGCCCACGCTCTCCGGATTCGTAACCGATCATGGTGTACGAGAGTTCGATGCCCCCATGTTCCTGAAATGCTTCCAGGGCGCGCATCGTGAGCATATGTTTGATCTGCCGGCGTTTCCGCGCTTCGGCAAGGTGCCGGAGGGACAGGCGGATGCCGTTTTGCGTTACGCGTACATATACGAATGGAGTCAGCACCTCGTAATACACAAGGTATTCACGCGCCATTTCCCGGATTTCTTCCTGGGCCCGCTGCTCTATAGAACCGGTCATTTCGGAAGCCAGCTGCAAGAGGATATCGCGCGCCGCCTTCCAGTCCGAACGAAAGGTGACGGTAAAAGGGATTTCATTCCACACAAACCGGAAGCCCTGCGTGTAATTATACACCCCGTACTGGTAAAACCAGTTGTTCGGAATATGCACAATGCGGCCTGTACTTTGACCGGCTTCGGTCCATTCCCCTATTTCCATCAGTGTACTGTGCAGGGGGCGAATATCGATCACATCCCCCTGCAAGCCATTTACCTCGATGCGGTCTCCGCTTTTGTACGGCGCGCGAATCAGCATGTGGATCCATGCGGCGAAAGAAAGGAGCACTTCCCGCATGGCAATGGCGAGCCCTGCCCCGACGACTGTGAGAATCGTGGCCGGTCCGGGTCCCTGCCCTGCCGACCATACAAAGAGAATCGCAAGACCCGTGAACAGGCCGATTATTCGCCCGACAATTTTGGACGCCCGGTACCGCCGGTCCGCTTCTTCGATATAGCGCGAGAGCAGGCGCCTAAGGGCGTATATCAGGATCAACGCGCCCAGCACCAGCAACGCAGAAATCCAGATGTCTTGTGCTACGCCCCCGGTGAGGAAGGATTGAAACCGTTCGCTCTGGAGAAAATCCCTGAAGAACATACCTTGATTCCTTTTTTCGTTCATCGCCAAAGTACTAGGTCCTGTTACCACTATGCAGCAGTGCTCTGTTCCGTCAGGCACGGCGTCAATCAAGGCGCGAGGAGTGAAGTTTGGCGGTTCCAAATGAGCGACGAGCAACGAAGAGCGG
>JANQSQ010000500.1 GCA_028283985.1 Rhodothermales bacterium
AAGCCCCCTCAGGAAAAAGGGCGGAAACCTCGACTCATCCAAGATATTCGAGATTCTTTCGCAGGCGGGCAATGTCTGCGGCAGCGTCCTGTTCCTTTCTGCGCTCCCGTTCGACCACCTCGGGCTGCGCTTTCGTAACGAACTGTTCGTTCTGCAACTTCCGGCGCACGCTGTCGAGAAAACGTTCCTTTTGCATGACCTCCTTGTGCAGGCGCTCGCGTTCCACATCGAGATCGATGATCCCCGCCAGCGGAACGAACACTTCGCACGGACCGGCCACATGGGAGGCGGCGCCGGCCGGACGGGCCAGATCGCTGCCCACAGTCAGGGTATGCACGCGGGCCAGCTTTCGGAAATAGTCCCCGTGCGCCGCCAACGCGGCGCCCATTGCTTCCGCATCGGGAGAAACATGCACCTGTGTCTCGATCTCCGCACCGGGCGCCACCCCATACTCACTTCGGATGGTGCGAATGCCGGACACGACATCCTGTATCAGGTTGAACGTAGCCGCAGCGTCGCGGTCCATCAGGGAAAGGTCCTCCTCGGGCCAGGACGCCGTCATACAGCAGGCTCCCTCCTCCCGGGGCTGCAACTGCGCCCACAACTCCTCGGTGATGAACGGCATGAAGGGGTGCAACAGCCGGATCATCGCATCGTAGAGTTCGATGGCGAGCGCCAGCGTTTCCTCGTCCGGTTCCTCGCCCGGCGCCGGCTTGATCAGTTCGAGATACCAGTCACAGTAATCCTTCCAGAACAGATCGTATATCCGCCCCAGAGCCTCGTTGAGGCGATAACGCGCCAGCGCCTCGTTCACCTCCCCGATCCCGGCGTGCAGCCGGTGCACCATCCACTGCTCCACCAGTTCCAGTTCCTCGAAAGAGCGTGTCCGACGGTACGTTTTCCCTGCCTCCATGAACCGTCCGAACACCTTGAACGCATTCCATATCTTGTTCGCAAAATTGCGGCCCATCTCGAATTTCGTCGGATCCAGCCGGATGTCCTGCCCCTGGGCGCACAGGATAACCAGCGAGAAGCGGACAGCATCGGCACCGTACTGATCGATCATATCCAGCGGATCGATGCCGTTTCCGAGGCTTTTGGACATCCAGCGCCCCTGCTTGTCCTTGATCATCCCCGTAATGAAGACGTCGCTGTAGGGCGGCTTGCCCATGAAATGGCATCCCGCCATGATCATGCGGGCGATCCAGAAGAAAAGAATGTCGTACCCGGATACAAGCACCTGCGTGGGGTAGAAACAGGCAAGGTCTTCCGTCTCCTCCGGCCATCCCAGCGTGGCGAACGGCCACAACCACGATGAAAACCAGGTGTCGAGCACATCCTTATCCTGCACCATGCCGGGCGCAGGCCGGTCCACCGAAACGACATACCCGCGCTGTTCGTCGATCCTGCCGTCCTCGCCGGTATGATACCAGACAGGGATGCGGTGCCCCCACCAGAGTTGCCGTGAGATGGTCCAGTCACGGATGTTTTCCATCCACCGGAAATATTCGTTCTCCCAACGCTTCGGGTAAAACGTGACCTTCCCCGTGCGGACCGCCTCGATGGCCGGTTCGGCCAGCGGCGCCATCTTCACGAACCACTGCCGGGAAATAAGGGGTTCGATGATCGCTTTGGACCGGCTCGACACAGGGATCGTGCCTTTCATGGGCTCCGTCCTGACAAGGAGCCCTTCCGCTTCCAGGTCCGCCACGATGCGGTCGCGGGCGGCAAAGCGATCCATCCCCTCGTACGGTCCCCCCTGCTCGTTGATCGCGCCGTCGGGCCGGATCACATTAAGAACCTCGAGACCGTGCCGCCGCCCGATCTCGAAATCGTTCCGATCGTGGCCGGGCGTGACCTTCAGCGCCCCGCCGCCGAAATCCATTTTGACATACTCGTCCGCAATCACGGGAATCTCCCGACCCAAAAGCGGAAGCGCCACCTTCTTCCCGACGAGGCCGGTATACCGCGGATCGTCGGGATGTACGGCGACCGCCGTATCCCCCAGCATGGTTTCCGGCCGGGTCGTGGCGATCGTAATCGCGCCGGAACCGTCCGCCAGCGGATAATCGATATACCACAGATGCCCTTCCCGCTCCACATTGTCCACTTCCTCGTCGGACAGCGCCGTGCGGTTTTCCGGGTCCCAGTTGACCAGGTAATCCCCCCGGTAGACCAGCCCTTCTTCGTACAGACGCACGAATACTTCCTGCACCGCCCGCGTGAAGCCCTCGTCCATCGTAAACCGCTCCCGGCTCCAGTCGCACGAGTCTCCGAGACGGCGTTTCTGTTCCAGAATCCTGCCGCCGTATTCGTGCTTCCACGCCCAAACGCGCTCGACGAAACGCCCGCGGCCGAGATCATGGCGGGTCTTGCCCTCTTTGGCCAACTCCTGCTCCACGACATTCTGCGTTCCAATGCCGGCATGATCGATGCCCGGCATCCAGAGCGCCTCGTAGCCCTGCATGCGCCGGAGCCGCGTCACGGCGTCCTGAATGGTATCCTGGAGCGCATGCCCCATATGCAGCGCGCCCGTCACATTGGGGGGCGGCATGACAATGACATGCGGGGGCTTCCCGGAATGCGCCTCGACCCGGAAGAGGTCGTTCTCTTCCCACCAGGCATACCATCCGGCTTCGATCTCGGCGGGGCGGTACGCCGAATTGCGGTCGACTTGCTCCTTGCGGGACGTTTCCTTCGTAGACATGGTTATTTCGGACAAATAAAATGCTCCGTGCGTTCTCGAAATATCCGCCCTTTCCTCTGCTTGCCTACTGTCCTGTCCGGTCGGACCCGGCGACTTCGGCGTCGTAGCGGGCCCGGATCTCCGACAGGCTGTCTCCACCGAACTTTTCCAGAAATGCATTGGCGCCTGCCAGCGCCACCGTGGCCTCCGCGACGGTCGTGGCCGCCGGCACAGAAGTGACGTCGCTCCGCTCGTACCGGGTCGGCTGCGCTTCGCCCCAAGCTACCTCCACCGTATCGAGCG
>JANQSQ010000518.1 GCA_028283985.1 Rhodothermales bacterium
CCCTTCTGTGTATTCCTCGCGATAACCTGCCTGGACAGCGAGGATTTTGACATGGACTACAGGGAAATTCCAAAAACGAGGTGGCTCTTTTCGTGCGTCGGATTCAGTATGTAGGAGACGCTTACGGGCAGCTCGAACTTATCCGTGATCGGGATGCTTTTCGAGGCGCCCAGCGCCATGTCGATGATGCTGAACCCGTCGGTTGCGTAAAACGCACTCTTTCCTGCGGAAGCGCCGACCCCGAACGACATTTCCACGTCGCCTACGGAGAAAGGTATCGATGCATTGAGATACAGCGAATTATCCACATCGTTGTGGGCCATATATGCGGCATAGAGTGTCACCGGGAAAGAATCCGTGCCTCCGAACGAGACATACGGCTCAATCCAGTGCGCTCCCTCGCCGTCGCCGCTAAAGTCGAAGACCCCGATGATTTCCTCGTCTTCATGTTCATCGTGGTCGTGGTCGTGGTCATCGTGGGTGGCATTGGGGAAGTAATAGTCGGTAATCCCCACAGAAAAAGCGCCGGCGGAATACCCGATCCACAGATCGTGTTCGTTGGCGTCTGCCGAACCCGGATTCGTGGCGTATGACGCCCAGGTTCCGATCTCCAGTCCGCCGTGACTGAAGGCGAGTGAGGGCTGGATGCTGGCGGATTCACCGAAATCGAAGCCCCTCCATACATAACGGCTTACGATATCGGCCCCGAAACTGAATTCCTGCGCGGAAGCCGGGAGAGACCAGGAAAGAGCGAATACCAGGGCAAGGATGGTAAGAAGTTTCTTCATGACGGGTAACCGGTGTGGTTGTTTGTGATGCTATCTGGGTGCAGGGTATTCGGCGAGGCGTCGAACGGATCCGCGTTCGCGGCCGCCGTTAAAAAAGGGCGGGCAGGCAAGAAGCAACGCCATGCCGCATTTTCGAAGCGAGTTTTTGATAAGCGATGTCATCTTTATTACTGATAAGTGAAGATTTTTCGCCAAAAACACCTTATTAAATTAGGAAATAAAACCCCAATACTTCAATAGGCGATCTGGATAAAACCGCTTTCCCGGATATTCTGTTTCAAAAAAAGCGCTTTTTTAGCCTGTTACGGGGCATGAAGTGTTTGTGAAGCCGCGGGGCGGGTGGTTTTGCAATGAAGAACTTGCAAAGCACCCGGTTTTTTACTTGATAGGTTTGTCCAAAATTGCGTTATTGTATGGCTTGTAACGTTAGTTGTCCTGTTACCGAGGATCATTTGAGGGGCATAGGACATACATGTACGTTACGAATACGAAAGGCATAGGGCAGGCCAGCTATCCAATTATGGATCGGACCATGACGCAGCACTCCCGCAAACGGACAGCGTTTCGGCGTACAGGCCAGGACATTTCTCGTGTTCTGCGGGGAACGGCATGCGTTGCCGACGGACAGCTTGCGTCGGTTGTTCTTCTCCTGGGTCTCATTATTATTACGGTTTAGCCCGAACCGGCCGATCCTTCGCACCTCTCCAGTATGCATGATGGCATCAATCGGACAGTGAAGGATTGGCCTTCACGCCGCACGTTAACAAGATGCCATGCACGCTCTCGAAGAAACCTACCTGAACGCTGAAGCCAGCGGTTCGTATTTTAGCAGGTCTACCCGGATGGTTCGTTATATGTGCATGGCTTGCACATTGTGCGAACCACTTGTTGGGGCGCCAAATAACGAAAGAAGAAAACCGGTCGGGATCAATGCCTGATATGCAAGGAAGCAGCATACCGCAACACGCGCCGTCGGTTAACGGCGCGCCACGCATGAGCGGTGCGGAGATTTTTCTGCGTTCGCTCGATGCAGAAGGTGTGGAGGTGGTGTTCGGCCACCCTGGAGGAGCCGTTATCAAGATCTATGATGAGATGGCGCGCATCAAGCCGAAATTCAAGCATGTGCTGGTGCGACATGAGCAAGGCGGCGCCCACGCTGCCGAGGGATACGCCAAGGCGACAGGCAAGGTGGGTACGGTGCTTGTAACCAGCGGACCCGGCGCCACCAACACGGTTACCGGCATTGCGGATGCCTACATGGATTCGGTGCCCATTGTCGTTTTCACCGGGCAAGTGCCGACCCAACTCATCGGGAACGACGCTTTCCAGGAATGCGATACGATAGGCATCACCCGCAGTATCACAAAGCACAGCTTCCTGGTGCGCGATGTGCGGGATCTGGCCCCGGCTGTGAAGAAGGCGTATTACATCGCCCGGACGGGACGGCCCGGCCCCGTGGTCGTGGATTTGCCCAAGGATGTGCTTCTGGCAGAAACCGAATTCGAATACCCGAAGGAGGTTAACCTGCGTGGCTATCGTTTCAAAGACAAGGGGGATGACGCCAAAATCCGGCGGGCCGCGGCCATGATTGCCGAGGCGAATAAGCCCCTGTTCTATGTGGGCGGCGGGGCCGTGAATTCGAATGCATCGGACGTGCTGACCCGGATTGCCCGGAAGGCGCGCATTCCGGTTACAACCACCCTGCACGGACTCGGAGCGTTTCCCGAGAACGACGAGCTTTCGGTGGGTATGCTTGGCATGCATGGCACGTGGTACGCCAACATGGCGGTGCAGAACTCCGATCTTTTGATCGCTGTAGGAGCGCGGTTTGACGACCGGGTGACGGGTAAACTCGAGTCCTGGGCGCCGCATGCGAAGATCATTCATGTCGATATTGATCCGTCCTCGATCTCCAAGAATGTCTACGTGGATTGCGCCATTGTAGGGGATGTACTCGATGCGCTTACCCGCCTTGAGCCTTTCATCGAGGCGTGTAATACCGGGGAATGGCTCGAACAGGTGCAGGTCTGGAAGGCGGAATGCCCGCTGGTGTATGATCAGGTGGACGGGCGCCTCCGCGCGCAGTATGTACTCGAGCGTCTTCGTCACCATACGCAGGGGGAGGCGATCGTGGTCACGGATGTGGGCCAGCATCAGATGTGGGCGGCCCAGTATTTTCAGTTTCTGCATGCGCGGACGCACATCACGTCGGGCGGCCTCGGTACGATGGGTTTTTGTTTTCCCGCGGCGATGGGCGCTGCGTTCGGCATGCCGGACAAGACGGTGGTTTCGATCAGCGGCGATGGGGGCTTCATCATGAATGCACAGGAATTATGTGTCGCCGCCGCGCACGGGCTGCCGATCAAGGTGGTCATCATAAACAACAATTTTCTGGGCATGGTGCGGCAATGGCAGGAGCTGTTCCACGAAGAGCGCTTCAGTCATACCGATCTGTCCGATACCAATCCGGACTTCGTCAAACTTGCAGAGGCGCATCACTGCGTGGGCCTGCGAGCGGAGACCCCGGACGAAGTCGATGAGGTTATCCGGAAGGCATGGGCCGTCACCGATCGCCCCGCTGTGATGGAATTTCGTGTCACCAAGGAGGAAATGGTATTCCCGATGGTTCCTGCGGGCGCCTCCACCAACGAAATGATTACGAAGCGCCTGACGCCTGACGCCTTCGTATGACGAACATTCCATAAGGAAGTCGCCATGAGCGAGCACGACACACTGACACCGCAACAGATTCTCCGGAAGAAGGCCCAGGGCGAGCCCATAGGGCCGGGCGAGCGAGCGCACCGCCACCGGCATATTATTGCCGTTTTGCTCGAGAACTCGATTGGGGCGCTGAACCGCGTCATCAATTTGTTCTCTGCCCGGGGCTTCAATCTCGAAAGCGTGACGGTCGGCGAAACGGACGAGCCCTCGGTTTCCCGGATGACCATCGTCACGACGGGCGAAGGCCGCATCATCGCCCAGGTGAACCGTCAACTGGACCGGTTAGGCGATGTTCTGGAGGTGGTGGATCCGACGTCAGAGGAATATGTCGAGCGCGAGTTGTGCCTGCTGAAGGTTACATACAACTCCGACAACCGGGTCGAATTGCTTGACACGCTCAAGATTTTCAATGGCAAGGTCGTGGATATTACGACAGACACGATGACCTT
>JANQSQ010000536.1 GCA_028283985.1 Rhodothermales bacterium
ACCGCGATGTCCGGATGGCCATGCACCGCCCCGAGGATCGTGCCCGACGGAACGATTTCGGGCCACCGAACGGGATCGAGACCGAGTGTCCGCATGAGCGGGGACGCCCACTGCCTCGTATGGACATCCATCATCTGCGTGGTGCTGGCCAGCGACACTTCGACAGCCCGCCTGCCTCCAAGCCGGTGGTTGAAATAATCGGCCATCATGAGGCAATGCGCCGCCTGCAGACCTTCTTCGGAATCGGCCACCCACTGGTACAGCGTGTTGAACGGCCAGGAGTAGATGCCGGTGCATTCGTAAATATCCTCCGGCGGCACCGTTTCGAACACCGTCTCCATCACCCCGTCGAGGCGATGATCCCGGTAGCAATACGGTAAACCAACCGAAGATCCGTCTGCATCGAGCAACACATAATCGACGCCCCACGAGTCCACGGAAACCGAGCGAACCCCGGGCGCCTCGGCCAGCGCAGCCTTCAGCCCGATCCGTATCTCCTCCTCGATGACGTGGATATCCCACCGGATATGCCCGTCTCCCTCCACGATGGGCGTCCCGAAACGGTGCACTTCCTGCATCTCCACACGCTCCCCGTCGAACCGGCCCAACACGGCGCGCCCGCTCGCAGCGCCAAGATCCACGGCAAGCATATGTTGTGCCCGTTCCCGCATAGGGCCGCCGGTGTGCATCCGGTTACGATCAGAGGCTTTGCGGCGGAACGTACGCGGCGCCCGCGCGCGCCTCGGAGACCTGCTCACGGTACCGCGAGGCCCGGAACGCGCCCACAGGGTCGATGGCGCCCCCAAGACGTTTGCGAGCGGCCGCCGCCAATGCACTCACATCCGTCTCGTAGGCTTCCCGGAGCGTCTCCTCCGCCATCAGCACATCGTTCGTTTCCTGGTAATGCGCCAGCGCATCGCGCCGCACGATAAGCGCGCGGGCCCAGGATTTCTGCAGCCGGTCCACCGTTTGCAGAAGCGCTTCGACCGGATCCTTCACGTTATGGCTCTGGTCGATCATGTACGAAGGGCTCGCGGGCAGCGCGCCGTCCGCAAGGGCATCCGCCAATTCGTTGAATATAAGAAATAACTGGTAGGGTTTGATGGAGCCGGATGTGAGATCATCGTCTCCGTATTTCGCATCGTTGAAATGAAAACCGCCCAGCCTGCCCGCCGTGATGAGGCGCGCCACCACCTGCTCGACATTCACATTCGGGAGATGGTGCCCCAGATCGACCAGACACGAGGCCCGGTCCCCGGTCTCCCGCGCCAACATGAGCGACGACCCCCAGTCGGCCACCACCGTGGCGTAGAACGCCGGTTCGAACGGCTTGTGTTCGATGAACAGATTCCAGTCCGAGGGCATCGCCTCGTACACGTCCGCCAGACAACCCCGCACCCGCTCGTACGCCTTGCGCAGGTGCGTCTGACCGGGATAATTGGCCCCGTCGCCAAGCCAGATCGTCAGCGCCTTCGAACCCAGCGCGCCCCCCACTTCGACCACATGCAGGTTGTGCGCCACCGCCTGCTTGCGCACCGAGGGATCCGTATGCTGGAACGATCCGAACTTGTAGCTGGAA
>JANQSQ010000541.1 GCA_028283985.1 Rhodothermales bacterium
TTTATGGCTCCAGGCATTACGGACAGGCACGCTATTATACCCTTGACGAGCATGCCGCGCCGCCGGATGTCCTGCTCATCGGTACGCACACCTGGAACAAGCTCACGGTTCAGCAGCAAGCCTGGGTGGAACAGGCCGTAGCGGAGTCTGTCGCGTATCAGCGACAACTTTGGCAGGAAGCCACCGAGGCTGCCTTGCGTGCTGTCGAGGAAGCCGGAGTGACCGTGATTCGTCCGGATAAAACCCCTTTCCAGGAAGCGGTTCTTCCCCTGTACGAAGCGATCCGTGGCACGGAGTTGGGGGCATGGGCCGAACGGATTAATGCCCTGTCTCCTCCTGCGGTAGACAAATCTGTTGATGAAACACAGGCATTGCCTTGAACAGCGTATGCAAAAACTGACCCGTATCATCGACAAAAGCCTGTCCTGGTTTCTCATCGTATTGATGAGCGTCATGGTTGTGACCGTCTCATGGCAGGTGGCTACGCGATACATACTCAACAGTCCCAGTTCATACACCGAAGAACTGGCCAGCTATCTGCTTATCTGGATTAGCCTGCTGGGAGCGGCCTATGCGCTTCGATTGCGGGCGCACCTGGGCATTGACGTTCTGGTACGGCGTTTTCGAGCGCAGAAGCGACGTACCGTCGAGGTGTTCGCCTATGGAACGATTATTGTGTTCTCGTTGATCGCCCTGATATTCGGCGGTGGCTGGCTCGTCTACGTTACGCTCGATCTCAACCAGCTTTCGGCCGCCTTTCAACTCCCCATCGGATATGTGTATACGGTGATACCTCTGAGCGGACTGCTCACGATCTATTATGCCGCCGTCGCCATTCATGAACTCCGGCAGGCGAAAGATACAGGGAGGGACGACGAAGAGAATTATACCCGGGCCGTTGCCTGATCGCGATGAGGACTCGAGATATCCTTTTTAATTCGGCCATGTGCATATACATCCTGAAGGCATGAGTTTTGCTATTGTCATACTGGTCGTTTGTTTTCTTGTGCTGCTTCTCATGGATGTGCCTGTGGCGTATTCCATCGGGATGGCGACGTTACTTACTATGCTGGTTACCGTGGACTTCACGCCTGCGGCGAGTACAACGGCTCAGCGGATCGCCACAGGCCTCGACAGTTTTACACTGCTGGCGATCCCTTTTTTCATTTTGGCCGGTAACCTGATGGGTCGCGGAGGGATTGCCCGGCGCCTTATCGCTTTTGCGCGGGCTATGGTTGGAGCGCTTCCAGGCGGTCTTGCGTTCGTGAACATTATCGCCTGTATGCTCTTCGGCGCTATTTCGGGTTCGGCCATAGCTGCCGCGGCGGCTATCGGATCGGTCATGCACCCGAAAATGGTCGAGAATGGCTATGCACCCAATTTCAGCACGGCCGTAAATGTTTCGTCCGCCACGACGGGTCTGATCATTCCACCGAGCAATGTATTGATCGTCTACTCGCTGGCCAGTGGGGGCGTCTCTGTGGCGGCTTTGTTCGTTGCCGGGTACCTGCCCGGTCTGTTGCTCGGCGGAATGCTTATGGCGGTGGCGGCCATCGTTGCCAAGCGTCAAGGATTTGGCAAGGATGAACGTGTTCCTGTTCCGGAGGTGATCAAGCGTTTTATCGATGCCTTACCCAGCCTGACGCTGATCGTTGTGGTCATTGGCGGGATTGTAGCAGGCATTTTCACGGCAACGGAGGCTGCCGCTATCGCTGTCCTGTATGCGTTGCTGCTTGTTTTGCTCTACCGCGAAGTGAGTCCCCGTGAGTTGCCCGGCATCCTGCTCAACTCCGTAGTGACGACGGCCGTCGTGATGCTTCTTATAGGCACTTCGCTGGCGCTTTCCTGGGTGCTCTCGTTCGAAAACATTCCCCAGGATGCGGCCAACGCCCTTATCTCGTTGAGCAGCAACAAG
The DNA here is from genome assembly GCA_028283985.1 of Rhodothermales bacterium. GTDB lineage: Bacteria > Bacteroidota > Rhodothermia > Rhodothermales > VXPQ01 > VXPQ01. Next base: position 1,916 of record JANQSQ010000541.1, read on the forward strand.
ATCGTCATCCTGCTTATCATCAATGTATTACTGCTTGCGGTTGGTACGTTCATGGATATGACCCCGGCGATTCTGATCTTTACGCCCATTTTCCTGCCCATCGTCGTTACGCTGGGAATCGATCCCTTGCATTTTGGCATTCTGATGGTCTTTAATCTGTGTATCGGACTTTGCACCCCGCCGGTCGGGACCGTACTCTTTGCAGGGGCTGGTATCTCCAGGGTGCCGGTGACGGATGTGGTCCGGCCGCTGCTGCCGCTTTATGCAGCTATGTTGCTCGGTCTGCTTTTAGTCACCTTTATTCCGGAAATCACCCTGGTCGTACCCAGATTATTCGGGCTTTAGGCCGCTTGCAGGGAAACGGGTTAAGAAGATTCATAACGAACGGGTCTGGTTATATGGGATCAATGTTCCGGGTTTGGGCCGCTTGATGACCTGCAACCGTTCTTCCGGAAGAGCCGCAGAATTTTGTCTTTATGAAACAAAAGGGCGTGTGAAGTGTCCAAGTTGGTCAACCGTAAAAACGCCCAATCGATGGCTAAACACTTCAAGCCTGTTGGAAAAACACAGCTTCTCAGTCATGCTGTAGGGAGAGCTATTGAGGATTCCATCCGGGGTGGACAATTGCTTCCCGGCATGAGAATGCCCCCGGAGTTCCAGCTGTGTGAACAGTTCGGGGTCAGCAGAACCGTTCTTCGCGAAGCCCTGCGCATGCTTAGCGGGAGGGGCCTGCTTCGGATCGAGAAGGGCCGCGGGATTTTTGTGAGTGAACTCACGACCGAAACCGTTACGATTCCTATGGAATTGTATCTCCACCAGAAATTCGGTTCGCTGAATTGGCTGAACGTGATTCGTGCCCGCCAGATTATCGAACCCCCCATTGCCGCCGAAGCCGCTCTTCATCGTACGAGTGAAGATATCGATCGGCTTGAGCAGGATTTCCGGGAGTTAAAGGACTGCGAGAGTGGGAGCGGCGATCTTACCGCGCTGGACATGGCGTTTCACCTGCACATCGCCGAGGCGTCCGGTAACCCCATCCTGCCTCTTCTGATTCAGCCTATTCATGCCCTGATGCCCCGGATTAAGGCATCTGTTCACCAGGTGGTTATAGATGCCAAAGAGTCGGCGATAGAGTGGCATGGAAAGATTCTGCAAGCCATTGCAGCAGGTACGGCCGATGAAGCTCGCTTATGCATGGCGCGGCATCTGGATGTGTCCGAAGATCACGTACGGCAGGTCATGGAAGTCGAGGCTGTCGAGAACGGGCAGCCGGAAGAACTTGCAGCTACTGCATCGTAGTAGGGCCCGGTCCTGTACTCCATCCGAAGGCCGTGTATCGACGCGAGCAACAAGTTCATTGCTACCGTGTGGTGATTTCACCGAGCCGTCGATGTAATTGGTATCGGTAGAGGGAGGGTACCGAGATGCCAGGCCGGTTGACGCCCTCGATGTAGGTATCCGGCCCGTACGGGAAGCGAATCGGCGCATTGGCCTTCAGCCCGATGATCCGGACCGCCCGGCCTTTTTCCACAGCGCCGAGGTAAGCGGGAAGACGGATCGCGTCGGGATGCTCAAAGGAAATGCGGATATTCC
>JANQSQ010000542.1 GCA_028283985.1 Rhodothermales bacterium
CTTATGGCGGCTTCCGCAGAGTATCCTTGTAAGAAAACGAATCCTCGGGACATGCGCCGGAAAAACATGCCCCGAAAATCCACGCTGCACAAAGGCGGCAGGCCCGGAAGATCATGAACCGTTCCGGCATCCGCTATCTTTGGCTATATTCCATCTCCATTGCGTTACTGCAGATGCTTTCCAACCATCAGAACGTTGCTATGAGAATACCGTTCGCCGTTGCGTTTCTTTGTTTGCCCTTGCTGGCCGCGCCGTCTGCCGTTGCGCAGGACCGGCCCAACATCGTCTGGATTTCCGCCGAAGACGTCAGCTTACGGTTCGGCGCCTACGGCGACGCCGCGGCGAACACGCCCCATCTCGACCGTCTTGCTTCCGAGGGGATCCGTTACCTGCAGGCCTTCACTACCGCCGGCGTATGTGCGCCGAGCCGGGCGGCTATCATCACGGGCATGCACCAGAACGGTTGGGGAGGGCATCATATGCGCACGACGCACGATGCGCCGGGCATTCCCACGCCGTATCATGCCACGCCTCCTCCGTACGTGAAGGCCTTCACGGAATATCTCCGGGCCGCCGGGTACTTCACGACGAACGATGTCAAAACCGACTACCAGATCGGCAACCCCGTCACGATCTGGGACGAGCACAAGCGGGGGGCGCACTGGCGCAGCCCGCTTCGGAAGGAAGGCCAGCCGTTCTTTTCCGTGTTCAATTTCGGGATTACCCATGAGAGTCAAAGCTGGGTGACCCCGGACGAGGAGACGACCACGGATCCGAATACGCTCGAATTGCCTCCCTACTATCCGGACACGCCGGAAGTACGGCGGCAGTTGGCCAAACAATATGACAACATTGCCCGCCTCGATGCGCAGGCCGGCGAAATTCTGCGCCAACTGGAAGAGGATGGTCTTGCCGACAATACGGTGGTCTTTTTCTGGGGCGATCACGGCGACGGCCTGCCCCGCGCCAAGCGCTGGCTCTACGATTCCGGCATACATGTCCCGCTCATCGTGCGGATGCCCGGGCAGCAGGAGCCCGGTTCGGCCAGCGAACGGCTTGTCAGTCTGGTCGATCTGGGACCCACCGTGTTGTCTCTCGCCGGCGTGCCCGTTCCCGCACACATGGATGGCATGGCTTTTCTCGGAGATGCGGAGGCCCCGCCGCGCGAATATATCTACGCCGCCCGGGACCGCATCGACATGGTCTACGACATGGTCCGGGCCGCCCGCGACAAGCAATACAAGTACATTCGCAATTTTCACCCGGAAAAACCGTACGTGCAATTCGTTCCGTACCGCAATCGCTCGTCCATTATTCAGGAGATATTCCGCCTGAATATCGCCGGCGAACTCGACGACGTGCAACAACTGTGGCTACGCGACAGCCGTCCTCCGGAGGAGCTCTACGATGTGCAGGCCGACCCGCATGAGGTCAACAACCTGGCGGACGATCCTGCGCTTCGCGACGTGTTGCGCCGGATGCGCAACGAACTGGATGACTGGATGCTCGACATTGACGACAAAGGGCATCTGTCCGAAGAACAGATGGCCCGGCAGATGTGGATGGGCGAGGAGCAGCCCGTCTCGGCGACGCCGCTCATCCTGAGACGAACCGACACCGACAGGGAGTTAG
>JANQSQ010000499.1 GCA_028283985.1 Rhodothermales bacterium
GCCTGCGCCGCCTCAATTCTCCCGGGCGAGCGCAAGAAACGGGTCTGTCCTGCTTTCCTGGCGGGAAGCGGACGACAACGGCGGCCCCCCTATCTCGCATTACGCCTATCGGTACGGTACGGGACTCAACTTGTACGATCCCTGGACGGACATTCCGGAAAGCGGACCAGGCGAAGCGAATGCGAACGGCTACACGGTCCCGGATACGCTGAAAGCCGGAACGCTGTACACGTTCCGGCTTCGGGCGGTGAACGAGGAAGGAATGCATAGCGACTATGCGCAGGCTACCGTCGTCGTCCGGGCTGTTACGACGAATACGGAAGAGGAGGAGCTTCCGACCGAGGTGGCGCTCCTCGGCAACTATCCGAATCCGTTCAACCCGCAAACCCGCATAGACTACGCGCTGCCTTCCGCGGTCCATGTGCGCCTTGCGGTCTACGACATGCAGGGTCGCGAGGTGCGGATACTCGAAAACGGCGTGCGCCCTGCGGGGAGGCATACGGCGGCGTTCGATGCGGCCGATCTTCCCGGCGGCGTATACGTCTACCGGCTGGAGACCCCGGAAAAGATCGTATCGAAGGCAGCGACCCTGATAAAATAAGGGCTTGGCGAAATAAGGGCGGCCGCAGGCGACGTACACGCCTTGCCGGACAGCGACCGGTTACGAAGCCCTTCGGCGGCTTTTGTATATACCCCCGATATATAAATCGATAATAACGGGAACGATATCAGGACACCGCCTTACGCAAGGAAATCAAGCGCCCCGAGCGGAAGCCGCGCCGCAGCATGCTCGGTTGCCTCCATTTGAACGGCGAGAGGCGATATTTCTCCTGATCCATACCACAGCGTGACGTGGTACCGCGTACGGGATTTGAACCCGTGTTACCGGCGTGAAAGGCCGGCGTCCTGGACCCCTAGACGAACGCGGCATATATTTATGCGGGGTGACCGATGGGAATTGAACCCACGACCTCCAGGGCCACAACCTGGCGCTCTAACCGACTGAGCTACGGTCACCATATGTATCAGCGAATCACGGCCATTTTTCCGTAAGCCGTTCCTTCGCCGCCCTCGCCAACAGCAATGACGAGATACATACCCGACGGAACCATACGGCCTTGCATATCCCGGCCATCCCACCTGGCCCGCCCTCCTCGCGTTTGCAAACGCGCCACCACTTCTCCAGAGAGCGTGACGACCCGCAATGCAGTGGCCTCTACAAGCCCCTCCATGAAGATCGACACGTCGGCATCCGACTCCATGTAAACCGGGTTCGGATAAACCTTAATCTCCCCAACCTGTTCCACAGGCGCAATGGCGCCTCCTGCATAACTCATCAAACCCTGATCGGTAGCCAGATATACCCTGCCCGATATCGGGTCGATGGCAAGAGCAACCACCGTGTCCGAAAAAAGCGGCGAATTATCGGCGGAGAACCGTTCAGCCACCTCATAGCCCCCTTCGGCCTCGCGTATGACCGTGACCCCCTCGTTCGTCGCCACCCATAATCGACCCGCCGGATCTACCGCCAGATCGTTCACGAAAATACCGTTCAGCAGATACGTCCCCTCCGCGCGATCCGCGAACTGCGGCCAAACAAGTACGGCATTGGCGTCTCCGGCCACGATTCCGTTGTTGATCACGAAAGCAAGCCCCTTGTCCGTACCTATCCACACAATACCGTCCCGATCCTCCACAACGGAAGTCACCGTCGTGCCCGGCAGGCCCTGCCCGCGAGCCCCCTCTTCATCGAAAAACCGGCAGGCGTCGTCATTGATCGAAGCAGGGGTTTCATTCACGTCCAGGACAAGCAGCCCAAGCACTCGTCTCAGATTCGCAAGATCGATCACGATGATCCATTGCTGGTCGAACGTATCGATATAGATGCGATCAAAAGCCGCGCTGACTGTGGAGAAACTCCCGCACTGGATACGGGGAATGGCCGTCCATACCTCTCCCTCCGGCTCGTAAAAGTGTATCGGCGCAAGCGAGGACGGATTCGTGACCCATATTCTGCCATCCCGGTCGTCGGCAATACCGCCCACAATGATATAATTATCCGTCCCGGCAGCCGGAAGTAAAGACGAATTGCCGGCGTCCCAGGGGCGTATCGCCCCGGAAGCCAACACCTCCGTCAGACTGTTCCCGGAGGTACCTATCCAGGCATGCCCGCGAGCATCCACATGCAGGCGATCGTACGTGGTGAACAATTCGGGAAATAACCGGCGCACATAATTCGTCCAGTTTCCATCGGCGTCGAAGCGATAAAAACCGCTCTCGTTATCCCGAAAGCCGATCACCCAGAGATTCCCGTCGCCATCCACCTGCAGGTCCGAAAACAAGTTGTCGCGTGGTCCGTCCGGATATATTTCGGCCAGAATGACCTCTGCGCTCCGGTCGGAAATCTCCGGGGGCGCCATGGCGATCAGGCCACCCTGGGTATCGCCGATCCATACATTGCCGTCCGGGCCGGCAATAAGGGCCGCCGGATTCTGGTACGTTTCCATCGATATCTTGCGGCCCTGTTCTCCGGATACGACAAACGGAGCGAATCGCTCTACGCCTACCATCCGATCCGAAAGAACCTCCAGATCCCGGATGCCCTGGGTGGTTACTCCGAGCGGGACATAGACGCCATTGTCCGACCGGCGCGTCAGGTCCCGTGTCGTCCCGGCATATATCGCTCCATCAAACCAGGCAATCGCTCGCAATTCCCTAACCGGAAGCCCCGCTGCCTCGACCGTCCATTCGGCAGGATCGCTCAGGTTGAAGGATTGCAGAGAAGCGTACGCCACTCCTGCGTTCGTAGCCAACCAGATCGCCGGCTCGCCATCCTGCCCCGGTGCGAAGGTCAGGTCAAACACTTCCGTACCCGCCGCAAGCGAGCCCAGCTTGCTGTACGTATCACGCACCTCGTTCCGGACCGGGTCGAAAACAACGACTCCAAACGATGTCGCTGCGAACACGGAATCCCCGCGCACCACAATCTTGTTGATCTGCCGCGACGAAAACTGCTCGGCGCGCGCAATGTCGAAATACGCTTTTACGACGCCTGTCTCCGGATCCAGCCGATCTACTGCGCCGTTCCGATAGCCAATCCAAATGGCATTGTTAAGGGGATCTACAGTGATGGCCTGTACTTCCACGCCGTGGAGGCCGTCGCTGGGACTATACGTCGAAAACGCTCCGGTTACGGTTTCATAACGGAACACGCCCCCGGTTGTGGCGGCCCACACCGCATCGCCATGCGACGCCACGTCCGTAACTTCCCGAAAAGATGTGTGCGCCCGCCAGCGGTGATCCTGTGCAGCCGCAGGGCCCGCAACGGCCAGAAACGCCGCAACGAAAAAGGAGAAAAAGCAACGCATGTCGAATTGCCGGATAGGAAACAGGAAACCAAACAGGACGCACCGCCGCGCGAAAAGAAACCGGCCTGTGTTCACGCAATAGTCGGTAAAATGGCGGCGCAAGGTCATTGCCGCTCGATTTTGCGTAACAGGTTGACCATTTCAATCGCCGCAACGGCAGCGTCGGTACCCTTGTTTCCCTTTTTCCCTCCGGATCGTGCAAGCGCCTGTTCGGCCGTATCCGTCGTAAGCACACCGAAAACAATCGGCAGGCCCATTTCGAGCGCGATTCTCGCCGTACCATCCGACGCCGCATGACACACGGCGTCAAAATGGGGCGTTTCACCGCGAATGACGGCCCCAATACAAATAATCGCATCATACGATCCGGTTCCCGCCAATTTCCGGGCAACGAGTGGAATCTCCACGGCGCCGGGGCACCACGCGACGGTAATCCGATCCATATCCGCTCCGCGGGCTTCAAGCGCCTCGAGCGCTCCCGCGAGCAGGCGCTCCGTAACCGGTTCGTTGAAACGGCTGACGACCACGCCGAAGCGGGCCTTC
>JANQSQ010000552.1 GCA_028283985.1 Rhodothermales bacterium
GCGCTCGCAATGTTGTTTATCCTCGAATCTTACTCCTCCAATAAGTGAGTAGCTTCCCGAATGTCCTACAGGTATTTCCGAGGCTCAAGCTGCATAGAGCAAGGTCCTGGTTTCGTCGATATGTTTCCGGAAGAAGGGGTTCTTGATGGCCGAATCGATGACAAGATCGACAGGGTGGCCAAATAATGATTTCAGGTCTTCGTGCAGTCCGAAATAGGCGTCGGCGTATTTCCCGGATGGGAGTTTTTGAAATTCGACCAGAAAATCAATGTCGCTTTCGTTTTCGCGGTAATCTCCGGTGACGGCCGAGCCGAACAGGTCCAGCCGCAGAACCTGGTAGTGGTCGCAGAGTTGTTGCAACTTTCCGAGCCTCTCTTCGACAGCGGATATCATCGGGTGTCTTCCTTTTGAATGTGTTTGCTCTAATGTGCTATAGCCAAGGCAAGACAGTGAATCCAACAGCGAACCTCCCCAGGTATGCACAAACTGCTACCACCAGAACCAACGCCCTTTCTCGATTACTTGCTCTAAATGCGCAAGTTCTTCTCTGCACTCCTCTTCTGTCCCGCCAAAAATTCCGGACGCTACGAAGGGGGATGCGTCTTGCTCCGTCGAGAGCGATTCCCTGATCTCCTGAAGAATCCGCTCTCTGTTCACATCGTGATATGTGAACAGACCAGGAGGGGGGTAGTCCCGATCTTGGGGCCTCTGGTGGATGTAACTCAATGCCATCAGTATTTCGAGTTTGTCGAAAGCCAGGGTATATCGATTCGTGTCGGGGATAATGCGCTTGGCATGTGGTTGCAATGTGTCGTGTATATGGCCACTCAGCGATGCTTGGTGTTTGTTTATGCCCTGCAGAATGTGCATCGCCTGTACACCATGTTCGAACAAGCAGGAGGGGGTGAGCACCTGTACGGCGGATATATCCTCCTGCCGGTTTTTATATAATGGAACCCTCAGCATGTAGTCGAGGAATCGCAGTCGATTGGCCTTGACGGCGCCGAGGCCCAATGCATAGAGGAGAAGCGTTGCCGGGTATCGTTGTAGATCCCGCCACAATGGATGACCACCGGTCAATGTTCTCAAATCAAGGCGCTGCAAAGCATCTTGCCACATCGGATAGTGTTCATCCTCCGCCCAATTGCTTCCAACTAACGCTATCGCCAGTAATGTCTCGCAGGTTGCCTCGTATCTGCGTATACGCTCGGCTGCCGATTCGGTAGTGGGTTCCGGGCTGTCATCTACTTGTATAGAAAAGATCTCGCTGGTTGTCACCTCCACAACTTGCTCAACAGTGCCCTGGATGAGGTCCGACAGTTTAATCCGGTATTGGGGTTCGGCAAGGTAATTCTTAAGATCGGAAACCGCGGCTTCCGGGTCGTGTTGCGGCCCCAGGTCGATACGGAGCGCACGCTCGGCGGGTATCCAGGCTTCTACCTTGTGCTCCGTGAAACCCATAGCTGTTACGAATACGGCCATCGGCAGAACACTGGTGTATAGATCGAAATACGCTTCACCGTTTTTATCGGTGGTTGCGTGTTCTGAGGTTTTATTCGGAAACTGCACACGGACATCGGCGCTGGCGAGCGGTTCGCCATTTGCAAGGACCTGCACCACAGGTTTGATATCCGGCAACAGGGCCATTCGCAGCATTCGCCACGGAATCAATTTCCCGTCGGTGCGCTGCTGAAATTTTTCCCCGCCATAGGCGATCGCCACATCACAAGAGTGACCTGAATCCTCCAAATGCCGCTGAATTCGACGGATGTTTGCAAACGGGCTTTTAGAAGGTGTTTCCGTGAATTTGGCTTCGAGCAGAATCGAGCGATCCGATTGTTCTATCAATAGATCGACTTCGGCGCCATGTTTGTCCCGGTAGAAGGAGAGGCCGTGCATAGTGCTCGTACCGATACCTTGATGGATACGGTGTTTCAAAATTTCTGAAACTACCCACGTTTCAAATATCTCGCCACGCAGTGGGTGCGAGAGAAGGTGCTCCGCTTGTCGGATGTCCAGCAGCCAGCAAAGAAGCCCTGTATCGTAGAAATACAGCTTGGGCATTTTGATCAGGCGTTTGTTCAGGTTCGCACTGAAGGGAGGTAGGCGGAATGCGATATAACTCGCCTCCAGAATGCTGAGCCAGGCTTTTGCGGTGGGCTGCGAAATACCGCAATCCCTTGCCAGCGACGAATATTTGAGCAGTTGTCCAGTGCGCCTGGCGCACAGTTCCACAAATCGTTGAAAGGTAGTGAGGTTGCCGATATTGCTGAGCGTTCGGACATCCCGCTCCACATAATTTGTGACGTAAGAGCGTAGCCAGTCCGATGGAGGATCGAGTTCTTTGTCGAAGATGCGAGGATAACCGCCGCTTACCAGAGCTTCTTCGAGATTCGTGGGGTGTTTAGGAAAGCGCTTGATCTCATCCCAGGTCAGTGGCAGTAACTGATGCACCTCGGTTCGGCCAGCCAAAGATTGGCTGATCGATTCCAGCAGGGAGAAGTTTTGCGATCCGCTGAGTATCCAGCGACCGGGAGCCGGGTCATTGTCAATAATGCCTTGCAGATAGGAGAACAGGTCGGGGACACGCTGTACCTCGTCGAGGATGGCGCCCTCAGGGAATTGCGCCAGAAAGGCTTGGGGATCGTCTGTCGCAAAAATTCGTTCGTCCAGAGATTCGAGGTTCACGTACGGATGTTTGGGAAAGACCGACTTGCATAGGGTTGTCTTTCCACTTTGCCGGGGCCCGGTAAGCGTGATCGCAGGCGCCCGGGTTGCCGCACTGGCAAGTTCGGCAGCCAGATTTCGGTAAATCATGGGGCTGGATCATTTGTGTATGACATCATGATCCAATATATGACTTTCAATTTGCCCTGTCAATACTCTATTAGAAATGGGATAAATAAAAATTAAACTTTTAATAAATGGGAAAAATACTATTCACCTTCACTTTTTCATAAGTTGAGAGCCCGGTCTTCTGCCCTCTTACTTCCCTCACTAAGCAAACCAGTGCAGAATCTTTCGGTCCTTTCTGGACGCCGTGTCTTTTCTCAGCTATCCCCGCGCCTCCAGCACTTTCTCCACGATAAATTCCAGATTCTCATGGTCCACGAACGGGGACATGATATAGGATTTCAGGGCCATGACGGATTTCTTTCAGCAGATGATCGATAGCGGGGCGTTTGAGAAGAGGTCGTTCACCACCACGGGGCAGTAACCTTCGCGCTTCAGGTAGGAAACGGCGGCGGAAGCCCGTCCGCCGGTGCGGCAGTGGACGAGGAGCTCCCGATCTCGGGGAAGTTCGCCCGGATGCGCAGCAAGGCGAGTGTGTGCGATGTGGACGGCGCCGTTCAAGCGGGATTGCGCGAACTCCTCGGTCGTGCGGACATCAAGGATCAGGGCGGACTTTTCTGTCTGGCGCAGAGGCACGTCCCGAAAGCCGATCGCGTCGATTCGGGCAAGGCGCCCGCCTGTCTTTCGATATGCGGCAACCGCCTCGGGCGGTGCCCACCCGGTTACGCGATCCAGGCCGATACGGATCAGGCACCGCACAGCGTCTTCAAGTTCGGTTTCATGGCAGAGGAGCACGATTTCGCGATCCGGATGGATATAAGAGCCGGTTACAGTTGGAAAAGACTTGTTGACCGGCGCATAGATCGAACCCGGAATGTGGCCGGCGTAGTAGTCTTCGCGGTCGCCTCGGGTATCCACCAGCACCGTGCTGCTGTCCGAAGCCCTGATCCGTAATGCTTCTTCGCTGAGGCGCGGAGGAGAGGGCAATTCCCCGAGGAGTGCAGGTCCCCGACGGTTCTCTTCCTTCATGCGCGCAAAGTACGCAGGGGGGTCCGGTTGCCCCTTGAGGATGAAGTCCACGAAGGCTTTTTTTCCCTTACGCGCCGCGTTCAGGGCCGGATTGAAGCGGATTTCGTAGCCGACGGTGCTGCCGGGAACGGCCGCCAGTATTTTTCCGCACATGCTTCCAGCGCCGTGACCGGGCCAGATACGCAAGTATTCGGGCAGACGGAAGATGCTTTGCGCGGAGGCGTAGAGATGGTGCGCTGCAGGCGCCATCGTATCAGCCTTTCCAACCGCCGACTCCAGAAGGTCGGGCCGCCCAAGGTCTCCTGCAAAAATGAAATCGCCCGAGAAAATTCCCATCGGTTCGTCGGCGCCCGCACCCCGGTCGGTGACCTCGAACGCAAGGTGTTCGGGAGTGTGACCGGGTGTGTACAGGGTCCGGAAGTCCACTTCTCCGATGCTGAAGCGGTCACCGTCCCGCAACAGGGTAACCGCGCTGCAGCCGTCCGCCCACTCGTACTTCCAATCCGTTCCGCCCTCGCCCGACAGGTAGGCGCGACACCCGTAACGCTCGACGAATTCCCGGCATCCCGAAAGGAAGTCCGTGTGAATGTGTGTTTCGGCCACCGCTACGACCCGGAGGTCCTCGCTATGCGCCCACTTCAGGTAGCGGTCGATGTCGCGCTCCGGGTCAATGACAAGGGCCTCGCCAGTGCGCCCGCATCCCACCAGATAGGCGTACTGCGCGAGTTGAGGATCGCTGATTTGCCGCAAAACCACGATTCGATTCCCCTGATTTTTTCTGTGCGGACGGCTCGCGAGGTACTGGCCACGGAAGCGCCTTTGCCCGTTGCGCCTCGCGGCGTTCGGCGCCACCTGGCATAATGCTGAAACCCCGGAGCGGATGCATTATACCTGCATGCTATTTTAAGATATATTCGCCGCTCTGTCAAAGGGGGGGCGACCTTCCGTTTTCTTCTTTACCCCCTCACGAAGCAAACCAGTGCAGAATCTTTCGGTCCTTTCTGGATGCCGTGTCTTTTCGCAGCCGTCCCCGCGCTTCCAGCACTTTCTCCACGATGATTTCCAGGTTCTCATGGTCCACGAACGGGGACATGATATAGGATTTCAGGGCCACGATGGGCTCCCCGTAGATGGTGTGCCGGTAGCAGTCCGTCAGGGAAAGCAACACGCCCCGGCCCGCCATGGCCTCCTCGTGCACATACGCTGAGACCTTCCGGTTATAGTTGTTGTATGCGAGCAGGGCGTTCCGGTAGGCGGGGTCCGTGAATTCCTTCCGCCTGTTCGTGAAGGTCGCAAAGGCTTCCTTGCCGGGGGGATATACCCGGAACAGCGTCACGGGCCCGTAATTATCCCGGTTCAGCACGATAATGCCTTCGTGCCCTTCGAGGTGCTCCCGCAGGAGTTGGGCCATCTCCACGAGATGTCCGATCAGGGCGCGTATGCCCTGCACGCCGAGCAAACGGTAATTGGCGAGCGCCGCCATGGGACCTGTCGCCGCCCGGGACGTTTCCAGGGTATACATCCCCGGCTTGTATTCTCCGAATTGATAGAGATACGGCATCTGCTCCCGGTCGCGTTTCAGTAACCGGAGGTCTTTGTAGTCCTTGACGAGCACGAGGCTGGATATGTAGGGTGTAAAACCGGTCTTGTGGAAATCCACGCCCACGGAGTCGGCGAGCGGCAGCTCCCGTATCCGCCTGCATGCGCCCGCGAGCGCCCGCAGGGTGCGGGGCCGGAAGCCCAGTTCGTTCTTCTCGAAATCGTAGTCGTTGAAGACAGACCATGCCCATCCGATCACGGCGTCGGCGTGCACATGCGGGCGGTAGGGAAGATCGAACTCCTTGACCAGCCTGTCCCGAAGCGCCACGATAGCCTGCAGATCGTCCACGCCGAAGGCGTCGGTGCTGCCCATCGTCGCAATGAAGGCTGCGATCTTTTTCCCGTCCTGCAGCGCCTTGCGCGCTGCTTCTTCGAGCAGGTGCAGGTCGATTTCGTTTTCGGGGGTGGTGGGAATCGAAACCACCTGATCCGAGCCTATGCCGACCCATCCTGCAATGCTGTACGCGCAGTAATGGCCTGTGTCCGCCACAAACACGACAGCCTCTTCGGACAATCCGCGGCGTAAGGTTCCCGGGCATGCTTTTTCCAGGCCGATCCGGATTCCGTACAGCGAAGTGCCGGTGCCGCCGAACGTGAACACGCCGGCGGCCTCTTTCTGATCGTATCCGATCAGCCCGGCAGTGATGCCGGCGGCCTCGACTTCGGCCAGCGCAAAGAGCCGGCTGTGTTCGTCCCACCCCAGATTCGGGTTGTGCAGCGCGGCGAGCAATACCCCGATCACGCTGGGAATGGAGGGCGGGCAAATGACGTTCTGCTGTGTGCGGGGATGCCCGACGACCGTCATGCCCCGCAGGTAGCTTACGAGTTCGGATGCGACCTCCTCCACGGAGGACATGTCCTCGGGCAATCGGGCGTGTCTTGCCTGCTCGTAGTCGGGTTTGACGACGGCGCCGAGCATCGGCAAGTGCATTTTCAGGGCATCCACCTGGTTCAGCGCACTCATGAACGAATGCACGAGATACGAGTCGTGAATCCGGTCGGAAGTCGGCTGGGGAAACGCAAGCCGGATATCCTTGATGATTTCTCTATAAGGCGCAGCCATATCTTACCTCTCTTTTTTATATCACAATACTCCGCCGGGAAACGGGGGAAAAATTCAACCGGCGCCCTCTTTGTACTTTATACGAAAACGGGTTCCCGATAGATGCGGGAGAGAGAGGAGAATTCGTGACCGGCCGAGCGGCCGGGCAGGAGCCGGCGCAAACAGACCTGTCCGCCGGGTTCGGCGGGCTCGCGACATGTCAGGAAAGCAAGGCGCCTCCGAGCATCAGAGAGAATACCTGAGTCCGGCTGTCATGACCCAGCGACTTACGCCGCTCACCATAAAATTGCTCGTAAATGGCGTAACGCCGTCGGAGCGAACCGGGTCATGACCCCGAATTTCTGTCCAGAGTTTGTGGTTATCGCTGAAACTGAAGGAGGGTATCCAGCGCACCTTTGCGATGATCGAAACGTTGTCGCGCAGCGCGTAATCCATGCCTGTTGCTGCCTGAAATCTCCAACCGGTATTTTCCAGTTCGACGTCTATGTGGCTGAGCGTGCCCGCAGCGGCCATCTGCCACGGTTCCGGTCCCAGATCGCTTCTGCGCAGGAATCTGGCCGCGTAATGCATGGTTGACGAGGCCAGACCCACGCCGCCCCCGATATAGGGCGTTAGCCGTGAGCCGGTCCGCAGATCGTACCACGCATTGAAGAAAACATGATGGGTGCTCAAGCCATAGAGCCGTTCCGAAGGCGGATCGTTTGCATCCCATTCGCTGCTTTTTTGAGCAAGGGGATCGTCGCCGCCCGGTCCCAGCGGGATTTGCCGGTCATCCGAACCCTGGCGGCGGTGGAGATATTCTAACT
>JANQSQ010000555.1 GCA_028283985.1 Rhodothermales bacterium
TATCCCCGGCGGTGCTGTCGGCGGGAGAGGCGTTTCCGGGCGCTTCGCTTGCCTGGTCCGAATCGTGCTCCCCTTCGATGACGATCCGGCGTCCGGCAACCTGTGCGAAAAGCCACGTCGCGGCGATAACAGGTACGGCAACCGCGAAGCCGAGCAGCATCACCAGACCTATGTCCGCCCCCAGTTCTCCTGCGGCGGCAAGGGGGCCCGGCGTGGGAGGAATGAACACATGGCCGGCATACAGCCCCATGCTCAGCGCCACCGTAAAGGAAGCAAGCGATGCGCCGGATTGTCTGGCCAGCGAACGATTCAGCGGCGACAGCACGACAAACCCGGAATCGCAGAAGACGGGGATCGACACGAAAAGGCCGGTGATCCCCATAGCGAGCAGCGAACGCGCCTTGCCGATCCAGCGCAACACGGAGCGGGCCATGAGCGCCGCCCCGCCGGTCTTTTCAAGCAGGGCGCCGATGATCGTACCCGCGGCGATGACGATCCCTATGTAGCCGATCGTGCCGCCGAACCCCTCCGTGATGGCTGTAATGACGTCGCTTCCCGGCAATCCTGACGCAAGCCCGACCAGATAGGCCGCGATCAACAGGACAAGAAACGGATGCGCGCGAAAACGGGCCGTCGCCACAATGACGAAAACGACGGCCCCGACAAGAATTGCTATGAGGATCGGTCCGGTCAGCCTGCTTCAAGCTGGTCGAGCGCCTCTTTGAGAAAGCGCCGCAATTCGGCGAGGTTGCGCATGCGCTCGCCCCCCGTCCCGGATTCCTCTGCGGAAAGCGTCTTCTGCGCTCCCTTGATCGTCAATCCCCTTTCCTTCAGCAAGTGCCGGATGCGCTCGACAATGCGGATGTCCTCGCTCGTGTAGGTGCGGTGCCCGGCGCGGTTCTTTCGAGGTTTCAGCTGCTTGAACTCGGTTTCCCAGTAACGCAGGACGTGCGTTTCGAGGCCCGTCATCTCACTGACTTCGCCGATCGAATAGTACAGCTTCTGAATACCCTTTTCCTGCATGAAGCTTCCGCGAACAAGAACACAACATCGCGGATAAGGTACGAAAACCCGGCAGCGAATGCGAAGGCAAATGTCGCAGGCGAGCCAGAGTATCCTAAAATATCAGACTCCATCTTGCGGCAACGTATTCCGTCTTGCGGGTAAGCGAATCCTCCGGAAAAAAATGGCGCGCGGAAGCGGCTCTTCTCTTTGTCGTGACCGTCTGGGGGGTGAATTATCCGCTGCTGAAATCGGTCATGGAGGTCATGCATCCGCACCTGATCAACAGCTTCCGGTTTTCGATCTCGATTCTCGTGCTCGGCGGGATTTACCTGTACCGGCGCCGGCAAACGGGCTTACCCGTCTGGGAGCCCCTCCGAAAATACCCTCTCCGGATCGCCGGGCTGGGCGCGCTGGGTTTTATCGTCTACCAGCACCTGTTCGTTCACGGCATATATCATACCACGGCGGGCAACGCGGCCCTGATCATGACCAGCGTGCCCCTGTGGACGGTGTTACTGAGCGCTACGCTGGGTACAGAGCGAATCCGGGGAAGAACCTGGTTTGCCCTTCCCTTCGTACTGGTCGGCGCCATGGTGATCGTGGTGGGCGGCGCCGGAACGATTTCGTTCGACAGCGGGATATTCCTCGGCAATGTGCTGATGCTGGGCGCCGCCTGTTCCTGGGGCTGCTATACGGCGCTCAACAAACCCATGCTGCGTCATGTCTCCGCAACCGGATTGACGTTCCTTGCGCTGATGTTCGCCCTTCCCGTACTGATCGGAATGGGCCTGCCGGAGATTGCCAACACGGACTGGAGCGCCGTGACTCCGAGGCACTGGGCAATCATCGTGTATTCGGGGGGACTTTCCACGGGCCTGGTCCTGGCGCTATGGAACAACGCAGTGAACCATGTAGGCGCTTCGCACACGGCCGCATACGGCAATCTGGTTCCGCTTACGGCGCTGACCGCAAGCTACCTTCTGCTGGGCGAAACGGTGAGTCTTATCCAGATTATCGGCGGCGGCGCCGTGATCGGGGGGCTGCTGATCCTGCGCGGCATGCGCCGGAAGGCGCCCCCGGTGTAACCATTCAGGAGAAGACCACCTGGATATCCGTGTATTCCAGCAGGCCTTCTTCGCCGAATTCAACCCCGAACCCGGAGCTCTTCACCCCGCCGAACGGGGCATTGGGCTGGATCATGCCGTGCTTGTTGATCCAGACCGAACCGCACTCCATGCGATTCGCGATTTCCCTGGCCTGTGCAATGTCCCGGCTCCAGACGGATCCTCCAAGGCCGCTCGGATTGTCGTTCGCCTTCTCGATGGCCTCCTCGACCTGGCTGTACCGGATGACAGGCAGGACAGGACCGAACTGCTCCTCGTCCACCAGCCGGTCGCCGTTGTCGAGATCTGTAATGATCGTCAGCGGATAGAAATATCCTTTGCCGCCCATCTTGTCCCGGTATTTCTCCGGATCTTCGCCAAGAAGCACCCGCCCGCCGGCCTTGCCGCTGGCAGCCAGGTCCGCCACGATGTCGTATTGTTTGGCATTCTGAACCGGACCCAGAATCACATCCTCGCCCGTGCCCTCGCCCATCTTCATGTTTTCGGCAATGGCGACGAGTTCGCTGCACACCTCGTCATGCACATCCTCATGGACATAGAGCCGCTTCAGCGCGGCGCAGGTCTGGCCGCTATTGATGAAGGCGCCCCAGAACAACCCTTCGGCGATCTCCTTCGGATCGACATCGGGCAGCACGATGCCCGCGTCGTTTCCACCGAGTTCAAGCGTAAGCCGCTTCATGGTTTCCGCCGCATTCACCATGACTTTCTTGCCGGTGGCGCAGGAACCGGTGAAAATAATCTTGCCGATCCCCTCATGGGCCGTGATCGCCGGACCGAGCGTATCCTTGCCGGTAATGCAATTGACCACGCCTTGCGGCAACACCTCGCTCATGATTTCCACGAGCCGCAGCGTGGACAGCGGCGTGAAAGGCGAAGGCTTGCACACCACGGTGTTGCCCGAAAGAATCGCGGGAATACTGTGCCAGACCGCGATCATAACCGGAAAATTCCAGGGGGTGATGGACCCCACGACACCGAGCGGCTTGCGGTGCAGTTCGATCCTGCCCTGTTCGTTATCCTGAAGGACCTTCACCGGCAGGGAAAGGCTCGCCGTATACTGGGCCCAGGCCACAGCCCCGCCGATTTCCCAGCGGGAGCCAAGACCGTTCAGAGGCTTGCCCTGCTCGGCAGTCAGAAGTTGGGCCAGTTCTTCCGCATTTTCCTCGATTTTCGAGGCCACCTCCATGCAGGCCGCCTGCCGATCCGCTTCGGGTACTTCGCGCCATTTTCCGAACGCTCTTTTTGCGGCTGCTACGGCGTCGTCAAGGTGTTTCTTCTGCCCGAGCGGCGCCAGGCCGGCCGGTTCCTCTTTGGCAGGATTAAGCACCTCAAAATGTTCTTGGGTGGGCACCCTGCCGCCGTCGATGATCAGACAAAACGGTTCCATGGTCAACCTCTTAACGTTCTTTGGGGGGTTGCGGGATCACGTACCAGCCGTGTATAGGCAACAATAATGTAAAATTTTTGGGGACTTATATACCAAAGTAACCACCGGGGAGGCAGTTCCCCGAGCTTCCAAAGAGGAAGCGGCGCCACTCCGTCTTTTCTTCGCTCCCCTGAGAATTCATCTTAAATATCCTTCCGCGACGAATCAAGATCGAATCATGCCGGAAACTCCCAAATCCGCCGCGGGCGGGGACGCCAGGGAACGCGCGTATTGAAGATGGACGCAAGCCGGAAGAATCGGCCAGGCGTCTCGTAACGGCGATCGGGAAACCCGGAAAACAGGGGGCTGCGATCACTTTGGCATATAAGCCCCAAAACCCCAGGCGCCGCTACTCCTCCGCCGCTTCGTCTTCGAATCCGGACAGCGCATCCTCGGATCCAGGCAGCGTGTCGTCGGGTTCGGATAACGCCTCGTCAGGCCCAGGCGCCGCATCCTCTGGCCCTGGTAGCACATCGTCGAACCGCTCCCGGACCTCCTCCCCGAACCGGTCCGGCAAATTACGGACAGCAGGAAATCTTTCGGCGACAAAGTCCCATGTTGCGGGGAAAACCGCGGCTACCGGTCTGTACAATGCCGAGGCCTCGCGGTTTTCGGGATTCGGGATGTTGAAGAAATTCAGCACAAGAAACAGCACACTCAGCAGAAGCGCCGCCTTGCACAGGCCGAATATCGCCCCGGTCGCCCGATTCGCCATGCTCAGCCGGAGCATCTTGAGACTGGTTTCGATGACCTTCGCAAGCACGTAAAGCGCCAGTTGGACTGCCGCAAACACGACAATGAAGCCCAGAATCGGCACGACGCCCGCCCCGGCGCCCAGAATCCCGCCGATGGCGTTCCCTACGGGACGCATCAACTCCAGGGCAAGCACGATGGCCAGCGCCGTACCCGCAAGCCCCACGACCTGGCGCACCGCCCCGGTCGACAAGCCGCGCGCCACTCCTGTCAGCAAACCGGCGGCGATCAGTATGTCCAGTATGGAGGAAGGCATGTGAAGCTAAGCGGGAAACGCCCGAAGAAGCCGGGAAGGAACCGAACAAAGTACGGGCATACCGAAGAGTACGACAAAAGGAATACGGGTGCTGTGCATTTGAGAATCAGGTCCTTGATTCATGGCGCGGCCAGGTACGAAGTGCCCTGTCACGGGCGCGGGCTTTCGCGCAAGCGCATCTTCGGGATATACCAGTACGTCAGGGCGCGCCAAGCCCATTCCAGCGGGCCGTACGCGTAGCGCCGCAACCAGACGGGCGACAGCCACAACTGAATAAGCCATACGGCAAGTACGACAAAGAGTTGCTGATAGCGCTCGACACTCCCGAAGAGCCCGAACCCGTGCCCATAGAAAAGTAGCGTGCACAAAACGGTTTGCAGAATGTAGTTCGTGAACGCCAGCCGGCCCACGGCGGCAAGACGGCGTTGCAGGTTGGAAAAAACGCCCTTCTGCACCGCCAGCATGATCAGGCCCAGATAACCGAGCGCCACGCCCGCGCTGCCCCAGTAGTTGAACTGCGATCCCGTGAAGAACGAGCGCTGCCAGGTCCAGCCGCCGGAGAAATTCCACCACACGCCTGCGCCGATCGCCGTCAGGCCCGCCGCCACGCCGATAACGATCATACGCCGGTAGAACCGGCTGCTCCGCGCTGCGCTCAATACGCCCCATTTGTAGAGCGCCATCCCCACCAGCATGGCCCCGCCGCACGGCCATAGCATGAACACCGGCATAACGAAGGTGTGCATTTCGAAGGCTGCGCGCACACGGTATGCCTGCTGGGCCACCCAGCCTCCCTGGTACGCAGCCAGTTCCGCCTCGAGCGCGGCAGCGTCCGGCGTCCAGAAAGACGCCACGCCGGCGACAGCTTCCGGAGACGCATAATTCATCAGTCCCCAGGCAGAAAAGAGATTCAGAAATGTGGCCACCGAGAAAACACAAATTCCCAGCACCAGGAGTCTCCGGGGAGAGCGGTTGCGGAACAGGTATATCCCGCAGCCGCATATGGCGTACGGCGCCAGAATGTCCCCCGTCCAAAGGAAATAGACATGGAGCAGGCCGAAAACCAGCAGCCAGAACATCCTCCGGTAGTGCACGGCGGCGGATCGTCCGCTGCGGGCCTCCGCCCGGTCCGCGAACAGGCATACGCCCGCCCCGAAGAGCATCGAAAACAGCGTCATGAATTTCTGATCGGCCAGGACATGGCTGGCCAGCCAAACCGCCAGGTTGACGCCGGTCAGATCGCCCCACGCCGTCGGATTCACGTAGGCGGCAGTCGGCATGGAGAACGACTGTACGTTCATGACGAGAATGCCGAGCACGGCAAAACCCCGAAGCACATCGAGGCTCTGGATCCGCTCGCCGGGAGCGACCGGCGTATAGGTGGACATATTGGAGTGAAAAAACAGCGGAAAATGACCGGAAATACAGGTCCTGTCGCCCCATTGCGACCACCGTGAAACTACCTCTCGCGACGAAATGGCGCAATACGGCCCCTTACGTCCCTGTACGGGATAAAGATACGCGTGTTGCAGGTTTTGCGGGATTCGCCTTCCGCATTCCGGATTTTCCCGCAGGCGAGCGCAAGTCCGTCGAGGCTATGCAAGGCCGAAGGTGCAAATCCCTGCGCGGCGCCTATGCATCGTTGCGCTCATGATGAGGCACAACTTCTCCCCGCTCTATGTATCGGCGCAGCAACCGGAGATACATGCACCACCAGAATGAGCACACCCGATAGTGATCGGTTATTTCGGCCCATCCCGTATGATAAAAATCGACCTGCGTGGCGTCGCCGACGGTCTTGAGTTGAAAACCGACATGGGTTCCCATCCAGTCGGGGGCGGCTTCGATCATTTTCCATTCCAGCACGGCCCCGGGCTGGCAGCGGACGACTTCGGCCTGCCACTGATAATCCGGACCGAACCCGAAATCGTAGATTGCGCCGAATTCGGGAACCCCGCCGGCGGTCAGGGTCCACCAGGAATTAAGGCCTTCGGCGGTGCCGATGGCTTCAAAGATGCATTCTTTCGAACCAGCGATCGACAGAGTGTGATAGATATCCGGCATTCTTTTACGAGAAAGTGTTTCTGACGCGCACCGAGTTCTTGAAGTATTTCGTCCAGACGATCGCCCATCCCAGCGAGAAAATCACTATTCCCAGAAGAATAGGCAATGCGGCGAGCAATTCCTCACTGTTCAATCGCGGCTGACCCTCCATAATCCGCTGAAACAACACGCCATATATTATCCGCAGGGTAATCAGTATGGATGCAGTCCACAACAAAGCGATATTCCACCGCGGTGCTCCGGGAGACTTCCGTAGAATGAGCAATAGCGGAATGGCAAACGCCAGGAAGATGGCGGCCATAAGCGCGGCGGGATACTCGAAAAACCATCCTGACAGGCCCGCCGAATAGAACAACATGAGCGGAATCGAGCCGATGACATAGACCAGCAGCCAACCTCCTATCCCTTTCATACGGTCTCTTTCCATCAGAACCTTTTCTTCCTCGCTGTAAACTCGCCTCGTCCCGAAATGCAGGCGTGGTGAGCGCGTCACGCCGCCTGACATCGCTTTCGGATAGCCCAATACTCTATCATGACCCGTCCCAGGGCCGGCGGCGGGGTATCCAGCGCGGCACATTAGCCTTGTAGCGCCGATAGTCTTCGCCAAAGCGCCGTTCGAGACCCGGCTCCTCGAAAAATATGAAAAAGACCGTGTTGAGCAGGAAGAAGACGAGCATCCAACCGGCCAGATACCACGAACCGAATAACAACGACTCGGCGACGAGCATGACATTTACGCTCGTGAGCATGGGGTTTCGGACATGTCGGTAGGGACCGCGAACCACCAGCTTCTTCGGCGGAGCCCACGGCGCGGGCGTGCCCTTGCCGACCTTCACAAACAACCTGACCGTCCAGGCGGCAAAAAAGAGGCCGGTCGCTCCCAGTAAAGCACCTATCCAGAACCTGGGATCTTCAGGCCCCGCCAGCGCCATAGCCCCTGGCGAGCCCGCCGAAAGCCATAGTATTGCCCCCGGAATGAAAACAAGGGCCGTCCCGGGCAGGATGACAATGGCCTTGACGAGTTGCAGATTCATGCAGGTTCCTTACTCCACATGCGTTCGGAGAACAGGACCTGATAGAAGCAAGGCGTTACGCTTTGCGGCAGCAGCAGCAACAAGAACAGCACTTCTCGCAAGAGCAGCACTTGCAGCTTTGGGGAGTATTCATGGTATTCTCCGGGATGCAGAATGATTTGTGTTCCTTCCTGTATGGCGACAAAAAACGATCCGCTTTGTTCCTGGACGCATCCGGCTTATCCTTCTAATCGCCCCAAAGGTTCATTCTGCTGACCATGGTTTTCTTCGGCTCGTCACGGCTTGCCGAGTCCATCTCGCTTTCCAAATACCCGTCCTACGCAGATTATCAGGCGAGCACTCCGCGCATCGTCCCGTTCACCGGAATCGGCAAGATCCGGAAGTCAGGGTGAAGTCCTGGTCTGTTTTCCGGACATGCTATAGAGGACAGCCTGCGCAATGAGGTTCTGGGAATACGAACACCCGCTACGTTCACCATCTCGCAATCCATAACGATGGCGCCCCATGCCCTGCGAGAGGTCCTTGAAATAGACGGCCCCGTGCTTGCGGGCCCTTCAGAAATAGCGGGGATCAGTTTGCAGGATCTGCATGATCCGATTGGGGCAAATGACGCTCAAGCATGCGCTGCCGGTGATGTTCGTCGGTGCGTCCGGCAATGCGATACACCTCGGATTCATCCATGAAGATCGGCCCTCCGAGGGTCGCGGCGCCGACGAAGATGCGGGCTGCCTTCTCTGCCATGGCCAGCGCCGCGATGACCTCCGTGTGCTGCGCTCCCAAGGCGATGACGCCATGGTTCTCAAGCAAAATGGTCTTGGGCAGCACCCCCGTTCTTTTCCGAAACGCTTCTACTTCCCTGGCCATGTACCGAGCCAGCGTAAAGCCAGGATCCACGTAGGGTATCAGAACGGATTCCACGCCACAGTAGACGACCTGGTCGGGAATCACCCGCCGGACGGCGAAATCCTGTTTTCGCGGGGAACAAAGCACCTGGTTGACAGCGATGGCGTGAACGTGCCCGATGATCCGGACGCCCGGCAGAGTCAGCAACCAGGCGTGGAACAGGCTCTCGACCGAGGGCTTGAGCGCGTCCGGATCCGTGCGGACTTCCAATAGCAACCGCTCTATTTCCTCATCGGTGAGGTCTTCCTCTCCCTCCAGGACCGCCAGCAACGGTCGGGCGTCAACCCCTACCAGTTCTTCGGGTTGCAGCGTGGACATCCGGGCGCCGCTGGCTTTAATCAGAAAGTGGCGGTCGTCCAGCTTACCCGAGACATTCCCCTCCCCGGCGATAGCCATATGCCGCCCGTCCCCGAGGTCGTGGGCGAGGTCAAGTAACAGGCGACGGATATCTTCCGTGGAGGTCATAGGCTCGATGTTCCTTTTTTTCCCGAAGGGCCCTGCAGGCATTCCTTCAAGAGGCGGCCCTCTCATGCGAGCCGCATACGAAGGTTTCAATGCCCATGTTCTGAAACGCCGCTACTTTCGAGATCAGCGCCTTGCGCGCCGCGTCGTCATCGGGCGCATAGGCTACCTGGATGTGATTCGACTTGTGGCGGGCCATCATCTGGTCACGCGAAACGCCATGCAGAACAGCGTGCATGATCGGCCACTGCGATGTGGTAAGCCGCCACCGGCGCTCTGTCTCTTCCCGGGGTAATTCCACGACCGTGCCCCGCCCCACGTCTGCCTTGAGGCGGCCGTCCTCGGCAAAAACACGGCTCCAGATTATCTCGCCCGGCTTGCTGATTCCTTTCAGCGTTCCCCCTCCCAACCGGAAATACATGGGTGGCTGGCGTTCACTACTCGTCCCCGAATAGCCTCCTGTGAAATGGGCGGGCGGCGCAGCCCCGGAAATCTCGAAGACCCACACGAAATCTCCGTCATAGGGCTCGCCCCAGCGAAGGTCATGCAGGGTGGTCTCCGGTGGATACCCGAGCGCGCGCCAGAGGCGATGGGTCACCAGGGCATCCAGCCCGGCACACTCATCGACCTCGTTGAAGTGCGGAAGCGCCGTTCCGGGATAGAGTTCGCGGGCGCCGTCGCGCGAATACACCGGCGGACGCTCCGTGTTGTTCAGAAGGCCTTCCGCCAGATCGGAGGCGGGCAGCAGAT
Organism: Rhodothermales bacterium; assembly: GCA_028283985.1. Classification (GTDB taxonomy): domain Bacteria; phylum Bacteroidota; class Rhodothermia; order Rhodothermales; family VXPQ01; genus VXPQ01. Next base: position 9,778 of record JANQSQ010000555.1, read on the forward strand.
CCTTGAGCCCCTGCTGGTATTGAATCCCAACGAGATCGCAACCGAAATCATCGGCGATGCGGAGCACGGCAATGTACATCCTGCACTGCTGCAACACCTGTGCTTCCGTGAGATGTTCGTCTTCGTCCGGCCCGAACCGGAAACGCACGCCGCGATCTTTGAGCCACTCGAAACAGGCCTGCGCCTCTTCCTCGGAAACCCGAGTGGCTTCGTAGTACAGTGCGCTCTGGCTGAGTCGTTCTTTGAAAATTCCGACCGGGTGCAACAGTTCGTCGGGAATGATTGCATTATACATCCCCATGCATCCCTCGTCAAAAACCCCCATGATAGCCTTGTCCCGTCGAAGCTCCCCGGCCAGGCGGCGGCCAAGCTCCGACTCCGCATCCGTAAAATCCAGTTCGGATGCGGGAAGCACGTGGCTCAGATCGTGCGCTACGCTACCTGTTTCGAGCCAGGTGCGAAGCCCCTGCCTGAACTTCTCGTCGGTGAAATCATCGCTCCAGAGCGTGCTGTATGGTACGCCGGCCTTGGTCAGGCAACCGTTCATGTTAAGCATGCCGACAAGACCGGGCCAGGTTCCGCTCCAGTTGGCTACGGTCAGAATCGGCCCGCGATGGGTCGACAAACCGGGCAGGACGTGATGTGAGTACTGCCACGCCGCAAAGGCAATCACCAGAGGATTGTCAGGATCTATTTGCCGAAAGACTGTCCGGCCGCGCTTCTGGCTGTCAATGAAGCCATGTTTCTTTTCGGGGAGTTCCTCGTGGGCGCGCACTACCTGATGCCCTTCCGCTTCGATGACTCGTATGATGGCCCGTTCAACCTTCTGCTGCTCAGGCCAGCATCTTTGATTGGCTGCAAGGCGCAGATCTCCGTTGGCGATAAGCGTAACAGCGTTCGTGCTCACAAGCTTCTGCTTCTTCTTTCTGCGACGTGCCGGAAAATCCGACGAGAAATTTTAGCGTTAACATCTAAAGAAAAGTAGCGATTCAGGCCCACCATGTCAAGCAGATCGACGATGGATAACGTAGCGCCCTGACGGCCATGAACAGAGCTTTTCAGAGCCATTCTCCGCCGAGGAACCGTCGCCCGGGCAAACCGGAGAAATACAAGGCGATTTGGCGGGCGGCAACGCATCGCGGCATATCCGGCGCGAGGCAAAGCGGATCGAAACGGATACTTCGGGAACCTGCACCACAGGCAGTCATGGAAGAAATACCGATGCGGGTTGCTGATCCACACTCCTTATTCTTTCCTTTGATCGACTGCAAAGTTTAATGAGCACTATCCTGGATGTCGCCAATCAGGCGGGTGTCAGTGCGATGACCGTCTCGCGCTACTTTAACCAACCCGACATGCTTGCGCCTGCCACGCACAGAAAAGTGCGCACCGCTATCGAAGAGCTCCAGTATGTCCCCAATGCAGCCGCCCGCAGCCTTGTCAACGGCTGCACGAACGCCATTGCCCTGATTCTGTCCGACATTACCAACTCGTTTTACACCACGGTAGCCCGAGGAGTAGAAGACAAGGCGCAACAACACGGATACGCTCTCATTCTCGGCAACTCCGATGAATCGCTGGAGAAAGAACGCCTTTATCTGGACGTGCTGATTTCGCGCCGCGTGGATGGCGTGTTAATTTCTTCCGCCCCGGGAAACAACCGCCACCTCGATATGCTGCGCCACCACGACATCCCGGTGGTGTTGATTGACCGTACCGTGGAGGAAATCAACGCCGACGCGGTATGGGGCGATACATTCACCGGGGCCATCCATCTGACTGACCATCTCGTCGAACAAGGGTTCCGGGACATTGCCCTCGTGGGTGGTTGGCCCGGGGTTTCTTCTCTGGAAGAACGCCAGGCCGGATACCTTCGCGCCATGAAGGAAGCCGGCCTCGTTCCTCACGTATATCCGGGACGCACGAGCCGCCAAAGCGGCGAGGAGATCACGGAACAACTGTTCAGGAAGAACTTGCTTCCTCGGGCCATTATCGCCGCAAACAACCATGTGGCGGTGGGAGTACTGGTTAGCCTGAGGCGCCATGGGGTACGTGTGCCGGAGGACGTAGCGATGGCCTGTTTCGACGATATCGAAATCGCTGCCCAGATCAATCCTTTTCTGACCGTCGTCGCCCAGCCGGCTTACGAAATGGGGGCTCTTGCCATGGACATGCTCCTCGAACGGATGCAGGGCTTCGACGGCCCTCCGCGCCATCGTGCGTTGCCTACGAAGATGATCGTACGGTCCTCTTCCCTCGTCCCGGCGCCTTGACGGGCAGGCGCAGATAAAGCCACGGCGAGGCTGCACTGCAGAAAATCATGAAAGAAGGTTTCTGCGGTACCGGCCTTACGGTGCAAACGCACTGCGTATCTCGTTCAGTGTTTTCCCGAGGGTCCCCACAGCGATCCGATCGAGCGC